>NZ_CP040755.1:605621-908432 GCF_024585285.1 Colwellia sp. M166 | reverse complement strand
TTGTGTACCTTCACATACAAAAGCAGGAGCCAAATCATCAGTTTCCCATTTTCTTAAGATAGAACCTAGTAGATCGACTGATCCTGCTGTAATTTTCTTAACGCTAGAAAACTCATGATGATGTAATACTAAATTACCGTGAGGATAGAAAAATAAAGTACCATCTGCGTCTCGCCATTCGCCAAACTTACGTTCACCATTAAAACAATCCTTGAAATGCCATGAACCAATATTGTCATTACCTAACATGGCAGCCCAATACACGATCAAGTCATAATTTAGTGAAAGCACCTTACTAAATGGCTGCATGAACTTGTAAATATGCACTAAGTGCTCTTCTGCTTCTTGGTAAGAAACATGAACATTTCGAACCGTAGCAATTAACGCCTTTCTAACTTGTTGGTATGACTCTTCAACTTTGCCATGTTCTATATCTAAAGCAGTGTTAACTAATTTTGCTTGCCATAATCTACGCAGAACCAACTCAAAGTCATTAACCTCAAAGCTATCAAATACATCTTGAACTGGTTTAGATATATGTTTTAACTCAACTGCCGCATCATATAACGAGCCATAAGCAAAGTTCGCTGATACAGCCATGCTTGCGCCATTGCCAACTATCAAGCTAGCTTGTGCATAATCATCCTTGATATTTTCCCACAGCAAAACTTCACTCATTAAGTAGAGACCTCTGCATTAATACTTTCGGCTGGAAGCTGCAATTCACCAGAAATTAATTTGGGTAATAACGTATCTCTAAGTTTTTCAAGAGAAGCTATTTGAACACGGTTATTTACCTGTTTATCTGCATATGACTTAAATGTATCTTCTATCTTGGTTGCTATATTGACTGGTGGAAGAACCACTTTTTGCTCAGACAAGATCTTACGACTAAGTTCTGTTTGACCTGTACTTCCTTCCCCTAGAGCTTCTATACGCCGCTCATTTGCTAACATAAGCTGTCCAAAGGTATAAATCAGTACTTTTTCAACATTAGGGCGAACAACTGTAACATGTGAGTCAACGACCGTTGGTTCTGGTAAACTATGAAGTTGGGCAACCCTACCTAAGGTGCCAACACCAGTTGAATTTACCAGTACATCACCAATCAATAACTCTCTACCAGCAACCTTTCTCAATTCGGGATTATTTCTTCTACACAAAGAGAAATTAATTTCATGATTTCTTATGCATTTTTGATTGATTACTTGAATACCACCTTCTTCGGTATATTTAGGCGAAATTCCACGACGCAATTCAGTTGTTACTTCTGTTAGTTCAGAAACTTCCCAGCCTTTAGGTATCCAGCCGTTGATACCGATAGACAGTTCATCGGTTTGTTCAAATTCGCTTGGGAAGAGTTGACGAATGTCTTCAGGTAGAGGGGTAGCTTCTAGCTCACCATTAGCGATTTGTTGCTGCACTTGTCGGCGTTGCTGTTGCCTAGAAAGAGCTTTGTTCTGTAAGGTTCCTGGAAAGTCATTAATAGCCATACCGCTAGCAAGAGCATTGTCGAATACTGGATCAAAATCGACAAACCAGCTTTTAAATAACACTTGCGCCATTTGTTCAAGTGTTTGGTTGGTTTGACAATTTAGTTCTATTTTTTTGTCTAATGTACTTAGTATATCGGTTACAGCATCTTGTTCTGAAAGCTCTGGAAGAAAAATCTTTGCATCACGCACCATATCTAAAGTTAAGTTTTTCATAGTGCTATCATATGCACCGTGAAGTAATCGCTCTCTCATATATATTAAAGAGTAATACAAAAATTCACTTGAAATTCCATCCAAATCTTTAAAGACTTGCCAGCCATCGTGAATGCATGCAGTAATTCCCATAAATTTAGGTAATCCTGCCGTACCGCTATTAGATAAAATTAAATCACCTGGTTCCACAATAATGCTCTTACAGACACCTTCCTGCTTCAAATATTGTTTTGTAGAAGTAATGTATTTTGAATCACTTCCTGTTGCATCAGCAATTTTGACCCAAGGCATCCCTTCATCTGTAATAAAGTTTACAATCGGCCTAGGAGAAGAGCCCCTTCTTATGCTAGTTATATCCCCCAACCGAACTTCTTTCCATTTATTTGCCATAACCCAACACCTCCAGGTTTTGACGAATCGCTATATCTAGCGTTTCTGCCTGATCCATTTGGCTGTATAAGGCCTGAGATAACTCTTTCATTTTCGTTTCAATTGGAATACCGTCATCTTCGATTTCGGCAGCACCTACATAACGACCTGGGGTTAAAACAAAATCATTGTCTCTAATTTCATTTGATGTGGCTGATTTGCAGTAGCCAGCCTGATCTTCATAATTGTCTATATCATTGCCATCGGCATCTTTTTTCTCACCACGCCATGCATGATATGTACGTGCTATATCAGCAATATCATCAATAGATAATTCTTTTTGAGTTCTACTGACCATTGAGCCTATTTGGCGAGCATCAATAAATAAGGTTTCATTTTGTCGGTTACGATAGCCACGTTCTGTATCTTCTTTCTTATTTTTGGTGATAAACCATAAACACACAGGAATTGAGGTGGTATAGAATAATTGGCCAGGTAATATAACCATGCAATCAATTAAATCCTGCTCGATTATTTTCTTTCTTATTTGTAATTCACTACCAACATTTGAGCTCATTGAGCCATTTGCAAGTACAAAACCTGCGGTGCCGTTTTCACTTAACTTTGAGATCATGTGCATGATCCATGCGTAGTTAGCATTACCTGTTGGTGGTACGTCAAACCCTGCCCAACGGCCATCGTCTACTAATTCGCTATCGCTACGCCATTGTTTTTGGTTAAACGGCGGGTTAGCCATAATAAAGTCGGCTTTTAAATCTGGGTGTTGGTCTTTAAAAAAACTATCACCGGCCACTTCACCTAAATTGCCTGAAATACCACGTACTGCTAAATTCATTTTGGCTAGTTTGTAGGTGGTATTGGTGTATTCCTGGCCGTAAATTGAAATATCTTTACGGTTGCCTTTGTGGCTGTCGATAAATTTTAGCGACTGCACAAACATACCGCCTGAGCCACAACACGGATCGTAAATTTTACCTTTAAATGGCTCTATCATTTCAGCAATTAAGGCTACCACTGATTTTGGCGTATAGAATTCACCACCGCCTTTGCCTTCGCTTGAAGCAAACTTACCTAAGAAGTATTCGTAAACACGACCAACTAAATCTTCTTCGGTCATTTCGCACTCAGAAGCAGCAGTGTCGATGTTATTAATAGTATCGATAAGTGAGGCAAGCTTACTGGTAACCAGCCCTAAACGGCTAAAGTAGTTTTCTGGCAAAGCACCTTTTAGTGATGGGTTGTTCTTTTCAACCGTGTGCAATGCCGTATCAATTTTTACCGCAATGTCGTCTTGCTTCATGTTCTTTTTAATAAACGACCAACGAGCTTCTTCAGGCAGGTAGAACACGTTGTCTTGCATATAGAACTCAACTTGGTCTACAAAGTCGCCCATACCACCATCAATCAAGGCTTGGCGTTTGTCTTCAAACTTATCACTGATAAATTTTAAGAAGATAAGACTTAATACCACATGCTTATATTCAGACGATTCAACACTACCACGCAGCTTATTCGCGGTATCCCAGAGGGTTTCTTCAAAATTGGTACTTGTTGTTTTCTTGGTTTTAGCGGTTGCCATGTAAATTCGTCCTTTAAAATTCTTACTTTTCTAATTGATAGCCAGGTGCAATAGCGAGGTTTTCTGCACCATATAATGTTTGTATATTCTGTAAATAAAGTTGATATTCTGGGCCTGAAAGTGAAGCACTTTCAGAACAATCCACATTCCACCGTCTTAATAGATAACCTGCCATTGCTGCACGAACGTTAACTTCTAACATGCCTTTTTCCATACCAAAATCGAGCTTTATAGCGGTTGGATGTTTAACGTTGTTTGGGTGCGGAATAATTTGTAACGGCACCATACGCATCCATTGATGATCTTCTAATTTATCTTCTTCAGGAGATGGAGTCTGTGCTTGAATTGTAACTTTAGTAATGCGAGTTAAAACGAAGTCTCTGAATAACTTTGATTTGCGATCATATGCTCTTAAATGCCAACGTAAGCCGTTATCTACTATTGAGTGAGGCACTAACTCTCTTGCACCCGAACCACTGCTTAAAGACGTATATATAACGCTAATAGGCTTTTGGTTGATTATTGCTTGAGATAGCTTAGCGATTATATCAATATCAGGTACGTTCAACGGGCTTGGTGATTCAATAGGAAATGAAGTATCACCAATCGAATCAAAGCCATCGCTAATGTTATTCGCTAACTTAATAAGCGTGCGGCGAGCATCATGTTTAAATATGGGCTTGAATTGCGTTGTGATGAAGTATTTTTTTTCTACGTTGTCATACGCCATATTCTCAGGGGCATTGTCTTTGTAGAACTTTAAATCTCGGGTTGCTGCGGCAAGGCCTAATTCGAAATGGCTGACTATTTCACTGCGAGTTACCATCCCAGTAAAATAGAGCTTAAAGTCGATATAAGCTAAGCGCTGCTTCTGTGCAAAACTAAATTCGTCCATTCGATAAAACTGATTCTATTGACATTTTCCATTCGAGTTGAAATAGTATGTCTCATTATGAGTTAGACAGCAAATAGATTTTATGCTTTAGTGTTGATATGGATCATCATTATTTAAAAGCTCGAATTTATGTGTCATAAAAACGCCAATTATTCATTAAAAAAACATACTAATGTAGCCGAACTTGAACATTTAAAAGCTGAGCATTTTGATATCTATCAGGAGTTGATGGAGCAGTTTAAATTGGATGATCGGGTGTGCAAAGAGTGGCTCACTAAACCTAAACCATTTTTGCAAGGTAAGTCACCGTTTGAACAGCTAACAATTAATGCTGATGAGGTGATGGATATGCTGATTCGCATGAGAACTGGGGATTTTTCATGAGGAATAGCCGCCAGTGAATATTCTATTTTTATGCACTGCTAATATACAACGCAGCAAAACAGCCGAAGAGCTGTTTCGTGCTGCTAATAATATTCACCAGAGCCTTAAAGAAGTTTTTTCTAATCCAGAGAACGTGTATGGCTTTATGAACATGCAAAACAGTAATCCATATTTTAATGGAAAAAACTACTTTATTGACCATAGCTACGGGGAACTTTGACTCTTTGAGTAAAGTATTGAAGCAAATTAAAAGCGTGGTAACAAGTTAAAAACTGGTTGTAATGGGGAGGGAGCTCCTGAGTATTTTAGTGTCCTGATTGCAGTCTGTTTGCCATTAATTACCCTGTAATGAGAAACGTTTATTAGTCTTTGCTTTTTTGGGGAAGAGGCTTCATTAATTGCTGCTCTGATAAGCCATGTAAGCTGCCATTGTAAATTAATCTATTTATGGCTTCTGCCATTAATTCGTTTTCATTTCTAAGTTGTTTAATTTGGCTTTTATGTCTCACAATTTGCTCGACAGCATCATTAATGCTTTTAGGTTTTGAAATTGATGATAAATTCTCATTGTGTTTGCGAATTATATTCTTTCTTGTTCCGTATGCATTTTTGATTGTATTTTTTTTGTTTAGGGCCTGTCTTGTTGGTATGTAATCTAATACGCTCTCAGCTTCTTCACAGATTTTTCCCCATGTTAGGTTTACATTTATCGGCCAGTTTCTAATTAACTCTACAATTTTACGTTCCTGCGCTTTAGTTATTGGACTACTCATCAATTTCCTTCCTCAATATGTCTAAACAAGCCACCACATTTTTACTATAATTAGCTTTGAGGCCACTGTTATCGACTAGCTTATATGGATTGTCGCCAATCTTCTCAGCGATGATGCGCTGCTGATGATTGAAGTCAGTGCCTTCTAGTTTAATAATGCTGCCACTCTCTGTGTCTGGAGCATCAATAATACCTAATAGTTCGGTTAGACGTTGATGCTTATCTTTGTGAGATTCATACCAACGGCTTGCAACCATCTCTCCAGCTTCAACCTTTGCTTTTGCAGCAATAAGGTTTTCGGTCAGTTTGTTGTACTCATCTTTTATCGCATCTGTTGTTTTTTTATGGCCTTTACACACTAATAGCTCACTACAATCCAAGCACTCAGCACTTTTTTGACAAGGTGTTAATGTGTAATCGTGTGAACATACGCCATAACGAGTATTGATCACTGGTCCCTTATCCATTATTGCAAACTCTTTTTCAGTGACGGGTTGTGAATATTGAGTTTCATCGGCTGTCGTAGTTGCGAACCTTTTTGCTTTATCTAATGGGTCTTGATGCATGTAGATACGAGATTGTGCTTGAGAGGCGCGTGTTGACCAAATACTGATTTCTTCTATGCCAAAACCAGCTTCTTGCGCTAAAGTATTTAAAAAATGACGACACTGATGAGACTTAAGGTTTAAGTGGCCGTATCCATGCTTTTGAAAGATACTCATGTTAACCGTTTTATTTTTTCGCTGTACTTGCCTATTAGTTACTCGTTGAGCGAAGTAATCTCGATTGAATGGCACAAGCAATAAAGGTGAAGTCGTATTACTACTTGATAGTTGCCGATATCGAAAACACAATAAAGACTCAGACATTTTAGGTGCTTTACCCTTGCCCTGGTCACTAGGAGATATTTGGTAAGGAAAATGAGGGTTTAGCTTCTCATGTTTAGGTAATATTACTTCATTCCATAAACGATTAAGAGTCCAACCTGTAAGGGAGTAACTACCTGATTCTTTACGAATAAAGTCCTCGCATGTTTTACGGTTTTTTCCCCCTAAGGCTTGAACTAGCTGCTCTATATTTAATACATCATTATCATCAATATCAGGACAATTCTCATGTCGGTAGAAGAGGGTTGGAGAATTCTCATAATGAAGTGCTAATGCTCTACCTTTTTCTGTAATTGCCTGCAATCGTACTACTGATTCTTGAGTATGATCAGCCATTGTCTTGGGCACTTCTTTGCGAACATATCTAGCATTTTTAGATACCCAGTAAGATATATAAAACTGAGGTGTTCCAAAGCTATCTTTTTCCGTTTTCAGTAAATTTTTTCTATACCATTTACCTTCGCTGATTCGTTGTGGAGCACTTAATAACAAGCAGGTGTGGCATGAGATATAAGTGTCTTCGTCATCCTGCTTGCCCAAGTAGCCATTTGCAAAAATTTCTGCCAATGCAAGCAAAGCGTCATCATTGGGCATTTTTGATTTCCGGTTTTTAGTACTTCGATTGCTTGAATTGCTGTTACTTGCATTTTTACCGTGAAAAGGGTGATCCCAAGTTTTGGTGGCATTAACGGTGATACCGAATTCTGAAATGTCATCTGCCACTCGTTTTAGTTCTGCGCCAATGCCTGTTCTGTCTTTCATTTTCTCTGTTATTAATAGATTAGCGGCTTCTGAAAAGTGACGAGGTGCAATTTTGGTGATATCAGTATCCCCAAGATTTCTCATCGATTTTTCAAGAAAAATTAAAGCAGCCATTGTCCTTGTAAATGTTTTTGTTTGCTTATTTTGCTGTGTATAGCGAAGATACGCTTTAGCAAAATCTAGAAAAGGCTTTGGTAAGCAGCTTTCAGGAAAAATTGGTTTTGTATGGTGCAAGCCTCTGTTTTCAAAATTATGGAAACGTACCTTTTTAAAATGTGTTGGCCACGAGTTATCATCCCAATTGAAACCTTCATTACTTGACCATAACTGAATTTTGTTTTTTGCTAACTCAATGAAATTATGTAAGTTTTGATATGAGGTTAACTCTGCTTGCGACCGAAAAATAAAAATATTACTCACTATCATTCTCCAGTTCTTTCTGGCGTTCCTCGCATCGAGTAATGACATTTCTCACTGCTGTAATTTCTTTATCTAAATTTAGTGGTGAAATCAGAATGCGCCCCTGACCTACGAGCGGTATATTACTTTCCTGTCGTTGCCTTTCAAGTAAGCGATCCAATACTTCTACATGCGGTCCATATACCCATGGTCTGAATTTAGAGCATCTATAACAAGGTATTGGTACTGATGCACCACAAAACCCATAATTACCACACCCGCCAACAGATAATTCATCTTTACCATCTAATTGCAGACGGTTTTTCTCATCTCCTTGAAGGGCGTCATCAATAGTGTCGACCAATGTGCCACGGAACGCTTGAGCTAACGGTGTCAAAAGCTGTCCCATACCATCTTCTAAAATTCGAGCTCGCTCTGCGGGATCGTCATAATATGCATCTAATGACTTACCCCAGCTGTGACCAAGCCAATACTGTAAAGCAATTCGAGGAATCCCCAACCTGGCTAACTGCTTTGCTCGTGTATAACGATACCGGTATGCGTTAACGATCAAAGGTCGATTGGTGCGATGCGAGATAATAGAAGTGCATCCACTTAATGTTCTATAAAGGGTGTGTTTTATTACCAGAGATGAAACATGTAAATATTCAGATCCTATGAAATCTAGAGAAGAGGATGAATATTGTTGAGCAGTTTGAACTTTCTTTTGAACATTCTCGTTATAGGCAGTCGTAAACAAGGGCAATAGCTCGATTTCCTCTGCCGTCAATTTACGTTGTAATATCTCCTCCCAATAACTAGTACTGTCCTGTATTTGTAGTTGACATAGAGCCCATAACTCATCACTTAATGGATGAACTTCTAATTTACTATCTCTAAAGCCTGTAGTTCCTTGTTCCTTAGCTCCAGGAAACTCTATTCGAATACCTGATACGCTTAAAGTTTCTCCATTACATTTAATATCTGCGATTTTTAATTGAGCCATTTGAATTGGTCTTCGAGAATATTGGGCAGTAAGTAGTTGGATTAAAGTGTTCTGCAATGAAACCCTGTTATGCTCATAATCGTCCCAGATAATTGAAACTAAATCATCATACTCTTGCTCCGTAAACCAGCCTTCTTCAGGGTTATCGGAACGTACCCTAGAACCAGAGGGGCGGTGTGTGCTAGATAAATTAAGTTTATTTAAATAATTAACTGTTTCCTCGTTAACACCGGTATAGCCGATTTTAAACCAACGATTTAGGAAGGGGCGCAAGAGTACCATATCGTTAACATTTGTCTCATGATACAGTGACAAGGTAGCAACAGTTATAGCAGTAGCTTTAGTGCTTTCGACAAATTTTTTAAATGCCCGAATTGCCATGCTTAATGTTGTTTTAGCTAGCGAACCAGAGGTGGAAATAGATATTATCGTTTGTTTAAATCCGGTCATAACATCAGTTGATAACGAATCATACAGCGCTTTAATACAAATCGAACCTGCACCGATAACTTTTAGATAATCGTCCGACCATTCAACGGGATAACTAGGTGGTTGAGTTGAAGTGGTCTTGTCAAACTCGTCTAAAAGCTGAAGTTCCACCTTGCTTATTGGTTGTTCTACTAAGTTTTTCAAGATGCTCTGGCCTCCAATGTTCGATTAGCTACTTGCAATCCAATTTCAAAGGCTTGTTCTTGGATACGTCTGCGATTATAAATTTTAGGCATCTCAGAACCTTCAACCCATCCCATCAAAAACTCACGTTGCTCTACTTCTTCTTTTTCTGTTAGCCCTTTCTTCTCCGCCTCTAGCGAAAAACGGTAATTCCAATCATGCCTTAACAAGTGTGGGTGTAGTTCAGTCAAATCGATAAATTTTTCTTTTAATGTATCTAGGGCAGAATAAAAACCACTCCTAGTAATTGCTTTTCCTTGTCTTTCGCCATTAAGATGGACAACCAAAAGCGGGGCCTTATCTGTAAACTCTACATTGTTTGTATCAGCACGCCACATAGCTAAATAATCAGATATTTTTTGGGCCAAAAGGGGGCTTATCGGTAAAGGTCGAATTAGAGTTTTAGCAACATCCTGAATTGTCTTGTCATCATCTTTGTCATCATGATAACTATCAACCCATAAAACATCAGGCTCACCACCATATCCGGGGCAAAAGTCTTTTAATCTCAAGCCCAATAATTCACCAAGTCGGATCCCAGTGTCATAAAGGATATGTAATGCTAATACATCTCTATAAAATGTAGAGGAGCATTTTTTCTTACCTATTAATTGCATAGGCTGTTCAAACAAGTTAAAAAGTGAAATTCTAGTACCTTCACTTAATTTTTTAGCTAGCGTTTTTTGTTGCTGCCTGGTTTTACTGGCCGTTTTATGTTTACGCGATACCAACATTGTTACCATTGAATTTATTGAAGATCCCACTATTGGTTGGTTGGCATCGGTTATAACCTCTTCGGCGTACCATTTTAGGTAATTGGCTACTATATTAAGTTTTGAATTAACTTTTAGTCCTACTATCATCTCGCCTGTTTTTGAGCTTTTCTTTCTCGCTAGAAAATCAACTAAATGATCTAGTTCATATGGCTTAAAAAATTTTTTTGACAATAGTCGTTGATGAATATCAATAGGATTTAACTCTGGGTCATCCTTGGTATACTCTTCCCATTCATAAAGTCCCTTTATGGCATGAAGATAATCTATTTGGGTATTATGTTCACATTTATTTCGAAGTTTCCTTGAACAATAAGCTGTAGGGTAAAATAATGGGAAACCTGTAAAAGGCAAACGATATAATAATGAGAACCGTTCTCCACTTTTTGCAATATAATGTTTAATTTTGAAGTTCATGGTTTACATTTTTACGGAGTTACATAGTTCACTATAGCTTGTTTACACTTAAATGCCACTTTTTTGTTCGTTAAAAACACAAAAGGTAGTATAATTGATAATAAAAAAGAGGTAACGCGATGAACAATTTACACAATAACGATGACAGGATAGTTATACTTGATACAGAAACCACAGGTATTAACCCACGAGAAGGGCATCGTATTGTTGAAATTGGTTGTGTAGAAATGATCAATCGACAACTAACTGGTCGAAATTACCATGTTTATGTCAAGCCAATGGCTCATGGCATGCAAATGGTGATGGAGCAAGAAGTTATCAATATTCATGGCTTGACTGACGACTTTTTGCGTGACAAACCGGTGTTTGAACAAATAGGTCAAGAATTTGTTGATTTTATTAAAGGTGCACGTTTAGTTATTCATAATGCTAAGTTTGATGTTGGTTTTATGGACCATGAGTTTTCAATGCTACCCGGTTTGCCTAAAACGGCCGATATTTGCAGTATTACCGATACCTTAAAAGTAGCTAAAGATGAATTTGGCTCGCCAAAAACTTTGGATTATTTAGCTCGTTTCTATAAAGTCGATAAATTAATTGATCGTACCTATCATGGGGCATTAATTGATGCTCAGTTGCTGGCGTTTGTTTATATTGAAATGACCCGTAAACAGGCAACGCTGAATTTACAATCAGGTGATAGCCAAGCGGAAGATGCTAATGCCATTCGCAGAGCCGATATAAACCGTCCTAAATTAAAGGTTTTAGCAGCAACGGCCGATGAACTCATAGCACACGAAAATCGTTTAGCTATTGTTGCTGAAAAAGGGGCTGAGCCGCTATGGAAAAAATAAAAGCGTCAAAGATAACGACAACAGTTAAGGTATGTAAAAAACAAACACTATTTAGCGTACATTTATTTAGCATAATAGCTGTGTTAGTAATCAGCTTACATATTAATGCTCAACAAATACCTGCTGAAATTGATTATTACGCTGGCGATAATATTACTAACCAAATTCCTTACTTTGACAACCGCTTTCGTATTGATGAGCAACTTGAAGAAATAACACTGTTATTTTATCGTCGCAGCGGTACTCAACCCGTTATTCTTGTGCGCCCAGATGGCTCAAAACTGAAAATAAATAATTTGCCTAAAGATAAAGTGCAATGGTTTGATGATCGCACTTACGACATGATCAAAATAAAATCACCCATGATTGGCCCATGGCAAGTGATAGGTGAGGTACAGCCTAATAGCAAAATTATGGTGATTTCGGAGATCCGATTAGAAGTGACACCATTACCTGATATTGTATTACAAGGGGAAACGTTAAAAATGGAAGGGCGGTTATTCAACGGTGATATTGCTATTGATAACCCTTTATTTAATGAAGTGTTAATACTCGATGTTGACTTTTTTAGTACCAACAATGCTGATTTTTATAACTTTGGTGCTGAGCCAATCAAGCTAACATCGTTTAGAGATGACGGTAGAGACTTGGATGAACATGCGAACGATAGCTTATTTACAGGAGAGTTTGAGTTAGACTTTGCACCGGGAGAATGGGAACCTATTTATATTATCAAAATGCCGATGGCAACCAGAGAACTTCGACAAACACCTATTGTAGTTCGGAAAAACCCCATCACAATATCGGTAGAAACAACTCAAGATGAAAATAGTGCTCATATTGTTACATTTGCTATCAATGACAGCTTTGTTAACGCGGACAGCATTTTAATTCAAGGTAAAGTCACATTTCCTGATAAACAAGTCGAGTCCTTTTCTGTGATGGAAGGCAAAGGCTTAAGTCGAACTTATGATATTGCCTATACTGAGCCAGGGGTGCATAGAATAAAAATAAACGTATTTGGTGAAACAACTAATGGTAGAGAGTTTAGAGCAACCGTACCTGAGTTTAGTTTTAATGTTGAGCGAGTAGGTGGGCCTTTAGTTCCTTCGCTCAATGGCGATAATAAATTAACATCAGGGTCAAAAAGTGCTCAAGCGATTGAAAATGCCGAAATGGCAGCCGAAAAGCTGAAACAAGAGTTAATGCAAGTAAAAATAGCACAAGAAGCAAAAATTGCCGAAAAGCAACAAGAAACCTTATGGTATATTATTGCTGGAAATACCTTAGTGATCATGATTGCTGTGCTGATGTTTATCGTAATGCGTGGTAAAAAACGTTAATAAAAGTAGTGTAATGGTATTTAATTTACCATTTTTGCTGTTAAAAACGTCGGATTGTTCATCAATTAGACATATAAACAAATGAATGAAAAAAACAGGTTGACGGCATCGAATCTTAACCGTATTATTCCCGCCGCATTCAACGAGTTGTGTTGAAAGCAGCGATTAATATGTGGAGTGGTAGTTCAGTTGGTTAGAATACCGGCCTGTCACGCCGGGGGTCGCGGGTTCGAGTCCCGTCCACTCCGCCAATTAATCCAAAGGTTGTAAGTCCTTTTAAAAATTTACAGAAGCAAGATGTGTGGAGTGGTAGTTCAGTTGGTTAGAATACCGGCCTGTCACGCCGGGGGTCGCGGGTTCGAGTCCCGTCCACTCCGCCAATTGTTTCAAAGGTTGTAAGTCCTTTTAAAAATTTATAGAAGCAAGATGTGTGGAGTGGTAGTTCAGTTGGTTAGAATACCGGCCTGTCACGCCGGGGGTCGCGGGTTCGAGTCCCGTCCACTCCGCCAATTGTTTCAAAGGTTGTAAGTCCTTTTAAAAATTTACAGAAGCAAGATGTGTGGAGTGGTAGTTCAGTTGGTTAGAATACCGGCCTGTCACGCCGGGGGTCGCGGGTTCGAGTCCCGTCCACTCCGCCAATTGTTTCAAAGGAACGAGTCCTTAAACTCAAAATAAATACGCGGAGTGGTAGTTCAGTTGGTTAGAATACCGGCCTGTCACGCCGGGGGTCGCGGGTTCGAGTCCCGTCCACTCCGCCAATTTATTTAAATATCAATATATTAAAATCAATCTAATTATATCCAATAATTTCTCTAGTTACCCTGTATTGAAAAATCAAACTTTTCTCTTTTTATCAAATAAATTAATTATATTGTCACATTAAGACTCAGAATATCGTTAGTCTCAAATTTATTTAATATCAGTTTACTCAAACCTAGCTAATATCATCAATAGTACGTTATCCATAATAGGTTACATATGAATCTCCAGTAAGTTACTCATAATAAATAACTTAGCGGGCTAGTAACCCCGTTAGCACCTTGTTGCAACACATGGGTGTAAATTTGTGTTGTTCTTACGTCACTATGTCCCAGCTGTGTTTGTACCGTTCTAATATCTGCGCCACTTTGTAATAAGTGTGTGGCAAAAGAATGACGAAAAGTATGCGGTGTTACGAGCTTATTAATACCCGCTTTTAACGTAGCTGACTTAATGGCCTTTCGTATACCTGAATGATCAAAGTGATGCCTTCTTATTTCTCCTGTTTCCGGGTCTGCGCTGAGTTGATAGGATGGAAATATAAATTGCCATTGCACGGACTTATTAGCCTTAGGGTATTTCTTGCTCAGCTTATGAGGCATCCAAACACCAGCATACATCTCATTTATTAAATCTAACTGTAAATATTCATCAACTTGACAAATTTGATTTCTCAATGCCGGTATTAACTCTTGCGCTAAGGTTACGATACGATGTTTGTTGCCTTTTCCATTCCAAATACGAATGCATTTATAATCGAAATCGATATCTTGAACACGTAATTTCACCGCTTCCATGAGACGCAGCCTACTGCCATATAATAAGCTAACAACTAAAAGATTACGCTTACTTAACTGTTGTATTATCTGTGATATTTCAGATTGTGTTAGCACGATAGGTAATTTTTTCTGCCGACTACTTTTTATAAAATTCAGATCTAAAGATAATTCACTCTGTAGTATGTGTTTATATAAGAAAACTAACGAATTAAGCGCAGTTGTCTGTGTTCGTGAGGCTACATTTTTAGTGATAACTAAATGATTCAAAAAGAGTTCAACTTCATTATTACCCATAGAAGCAGGGTGACGCTTATTATGAAAGTTAATGTATGCCGCGATCCAACCAATATAAGTTTCAATAGATTTTTTTGCATAATGATGACTGTGCGTAATATCATGAAGCCGATCGGTCAATACTATTCAAGCCGATCACTTTTTTGTCTGCCAGTAGACCTTAGTAAAATCTAACTTGAGTGATCGCCATCAGTCAAGGAATTTAGTTTTTTTCGCATCGATTCGCCTTTTAATTCCAACTTTATTGCTCCGTGAACAAGCCGATCTAGGATCGCATCAGCATGTGTCGATTCTCCGATCATTTCATACCAATTTTCTATCGGTAATTGGCTGGCAATTAAGGTCGATTTTGTGTCATATCTCGCATCAATTAATTCCAGTAAATCACTGCGTTGTTGAGCTGTTAATGGCTCTAATCCCCAATCATCTAGGATCAGTAAATTGGCAGAGCTAAGCTTGTTGATCAGTTTTCGATAACTACCATCGGCTTGCGCTAAGAACATCTTTTCTAATAGCTCTTTAAGCCTAAAATAATAAACGCTACTCCCTTGTTGGCAGTGGTTTTGACCAAGAGCACAAGCGAGGTAAGTTTTGCCACACCCCGTTGCTCCCGTGATCAAAATGTTTTGGTGAAGGCGTAGCCATTCACCTTGTGCTAATGAACGGATCTGAGTTTTATCTAGTTGTCGTGCTGCGCCATAGTTGAGTTGAGCAAGCGTACCGCCAACTCTGAACTTTGCTTGTCGAGTTAGGCGGTCAATTTTACGCTGATCACGCTGAGTTATTTCATGGTCAAGCAATAAGCTTAGTCGCTCTTCGAAGCTTTGTTCAACGTAGAGATTGGGTTGCTCATATTGCTGCAATAGTGCATCACGTATACCGCTTAGCTTTAAGTTACTTAACTGGTTATTGACTTGTTGATTGATATTTTGCATAAGATTTCCTTTGGTTTGTTAGTTTTGATTAATGGTAATAGTTGTTGCCGCGGATATTTTTATGATCAATATCTTGTAGTAAATCACCTTGAGCTTGTGGCAAGGGTTGCTTATCCAAGCCCTTTTCTAAAATGTTTTTTACTTGTTTTACGCGAGTAACACCTGTGGCTAATGCGCGATGACAGGCTGCTTCAAGACGTTGGTCAGTAAACTTCTTACCTAGGCTTAATAACCCCATACAAGCACGGTAGCTTTGCTCTGGATGCTTTTTAGCTTGCATCAATTGCATAACAAACTGCTCCGTTGAACCACCGAACTTAGCTGCCCAACGTTCGAACCGTTGTGGTGACCATTGCTGCTGCTTTTGATGAGCTATTGGCATATGTAGATCAAGCGTGGTGTGTGCACCTTCTCGGTGTGATCTTGGGTGAACGGCTACTTGAACACCCTGATGGTAAAGTGTCACCAGTTGACCTGTGGCATGGGCTTCAAGCTTTTGTTTGATCAAGGTATGAGGTACTGAGTAGTAGTGTTTTTCAACTTCGACATGATAATCAATATGCACGCTTACTTGTTTGACTAAGGTGTAACTGTAAGCCTGTGTGGGTAGTGGTTTGAGAGCAGGTTTATCAATGGATTCAAACTGACTGAGCCTTGAACCAGGGTGCTTCTTCATTTTCCGCTGGTTTAAGTCGACAAGCAGTTTTTGTATCTTTAGGTTTAATTGGCGCAAGCTAAAGAAGCTTTCATTGCGAAGCCGTGCCATTATCCAGCGTTCGACAATTTGCACACCCACTTCTGCTTTGGCTTTATCCTTGGGCTTATAAGGTCTAGCAGGCACAATGACCGTATCATAATGTGTCGCCAATTGTTGGTAGGTTGGATTTAAATCAGGCTCATATCGACAAGGTTTAGTTACCGCACTTTTTAAGTTGTCAGGGATTACCAGCTCTGGCACACCACCAAGAAACTCAAAACAGCGAGCATGACTCATCACCCAATCTTCTAGCTTTTGGCTATACGTTGCCTCCGCATACGTATAATTAGATGCGCCCATAACTGCGACAAACACTTGAGCTGTACGGTATTCACCTGTACTAGCATCAACAATATTCATAGTTGGGCCGCAGTAATCAACAAACAGTTTTTCACCTGCTTTATGGTTTTGTCGCATGGACGGTTTTTGACATTTAAGCCATGCCTTGTACTGTCGGCAGAAGTGGGTGTAACTGTAAAATCCTTCCTCGTGTCGCTCTTTGTATTCTTGCCAAAGCAGCAATAGCGTCATGGTTTTGGGTCGCAGCTCCTGCTGAACTAACAACCAGTCAGGAATACTAAAGCCTTTTAGTCGGGGCTTTGTTTTGAAGAATGCTCGTTGCAGAGAATGATCATCCCATTTTTCATCAAGCGGCCAGCAAGTGATACCTAACTCTGCTGATTTACAGGCATATTTAGAAACAATTGAAGGTGAAATAGATAAGCTGTTTGCTATCTTTCGATGACTGAGTTTACAGTCGTATTTTAGTCTTAAAATCTCTTTAAGTTTACGCATTGAAATAGGTGCCGTTGGCATGGTTATTCTCATCATCAAAAATGAAAAGAATAACGGTTAGAAACACCTACTGGATAGACAAAAATGAGTATAAATTGAACGATACCATTCAAGCCGATCACTCAATACCATTTTGACCAAAAAGTGATCTGCATCGATGGTATTGAGTGATCGCGATGGATAGTATTAAGTGATCGGCTTAGATGGTATTAGGTGATCGCGATGCATGAGAATATGCAGACTGTACATATACTCGACAACACTATTAAGAAAAGGTGATTTTGTTTTCATATTATTTACCCTTGAATGCTGTTTTTATATACAGTATTGCTGGGTTTCCTCCCAAGTCAAGAAATGGGAAAGTTTCTTCATTTCATACGATGATAAATTAATAACCAGAACTACAGACAATGTGTAGTAATAGCTGCAAAGATTTGTTATTAATAGGTTAAATAAATAAGGTGGAAACTTTCTGGTAGGAAAAGAGGAAAGTGTCCTCTGATAAAGTTGTTATGTTTACAAGGAGTATTCCAATGAATATGGAAAAATTAATTGAGTTATTAATGCCATGGTTACAAGTTGATACTTGGCATACATATCATCCTTGTGATGATGAACGCTACCATTCGGCATTAAAAAATGTATTTTCTACTCTAGGTACTCAACTAGATGGTGAGCACTTCTCTGAAGCGATTACTGTTGTAGTTGATGATTTATACCCAAACTATGAAGTAAGTTACAAAGAAGATTTAATCGAAAAATTTGCAATACGCTCTGAGCATATTGCAAATTACTTACACGATACAAAGTAAACATAATAAATAAAGGATAGGTTGCGCGCAGCCGCAACTTAATCCTGTTGTTGAACAAGCCCGGTGTTGGTGCGTACTCTTTATAAGTAAATAAATAAAACTAAGATGGGTTGTCTGTTGGCGGTGCCTCTAAGCGGTGATTTTCAGGCCAAGCGCAGCTACTATCACTAAACAGAGTTTGGTAATATAGTAAATAATTAGCAAGATAATTAGCAAGACATATATGGACGCTTCCTTGATGTCAACCCAAGTGAATACGAAAACATAACAAAACGGGCTTATGTTTTTGATTACTGAGCATTACTCTTTTCATACTTTTGTTCATGATGACAGGCGCTTTCGCTTGCTTAAAGCAAACTGTACTGACATATATTCGAGCTATGGTTTGTTATCCATGCTCCAGATAAGTTGCGAACTAGAAATACCTTAAAACATTGTTCACCCAAACGTGATAGATACACTTGTCCTCTCACAGGCTTTGTTCTAGTTGGCTAGTGCCTTTTTTTCATCTTATCAACAACAGTCTTGAAAAGTTTTCTGGATAAATTAAGTCCCCTCTAGCAGCCTAAACACCCACACAGACTCATGGCCTTTGTCCTGCACAGGCTTACTAGAGGGTAAAACGGGTCGTCAATCATGTGATTACCTTAACCGGTTGAGGCGTGTAATGGCATTGCTTTTGTAACAATGTCCACATGATGCGTGCTAACTTGTGCGCAGTGGCAACCGCGGTACAATTGAACGGTTTTCGTGCACTTAACTGGGTTATCCACACACTCAATGCATCGTGTTTCTTTCTGGCATGAACGATGATGGCACGCGCACCATGGATAAGCTGTTTACGCAGGTATTGGTCTCCACGTTTACTGATGCCGCCCATCACGCTTTTATTGCCTGAGGCAAATTGTTTGGGTGTAATGCCTAGCCAAACAGCAAAGTCGCGTGCACTGGTGAAGGCTTGTCCACTGCCTATTGAGGCAATAAAGGCAGAAGCATTGAGGTAACCAATGCCAGGGATACTCAATAGTATTTGCCCTAATGAATTGGCTTCAATGTCAGTTTTTAATTGTTTTTCAATCGCTTTAATACGTAGGTTTAAGGTTTTGAATTCTTGATAAACATCGTTAACTAGCCACTGAACTGATACCGATAACGTGGTATCAAGTGATAATGCTTGCATACTTTCATTAAAAGCAGGTATGCCTAACGGGAAAACAAGGCCAATGTCAGCTAATAAACCACGTAGTTGATTAGTGACCGCTGTACGTGTTTTTAAGTAACCTTTCTCGCAAGCGATGTAGCATTAACGTTTCTTGCTGAGTTTGGGTTTTGATGGGGACAAACCGAATGAAAGGTCGCCTACTTGCTTCGAATATGGCCAGTGTATCGTTACTGTCATTCTTGTTTCCTCGCACAAAAGGTGTCACGTGTTGCGCAGGAATTAAGTGCACAGTGTGACCGATGGATTCAAACAACCGGCCCCAATAATGAGAAGAATAACAGGCCTCCATCACAACACGACATGGGGGTTGCATTTGCATAAAATGCTTCAGTTGAGCGCGGTTCAAGCGCTTATTAAAAACGCCTTTATTAGCCTCAGTAAACCCCATGAGTTGAAAAACGTTTTTTGCTAAATCAATTGATATTGTGCTAACTTTCATGACGGACGTTCCTTAAATTAACTGATTGTTTTTAACCAGTTTGGCGCATTGACGCCGTAATTGGGAGCGTCCATCACATCATCCACTCTAATAGAAAACTTTCCCCTGTTGAACTATGGTTAAATAATCACCCTTTAGTTCATTTGAGGTTCGCATGGCTGTTGCAAGAAAAAGACAAGTCAGTTTAATCGATACACCTTATTATCACTGCATTTCACGCTGTGTTCGTCGGGCTTTTTTATGCGGTGAAGATAAAGCTACGGGTCAAAGTTTTGAACACCGACGGGCTTGGGTTGAGGATAAGTTGTTATTCTTAGGCTCAGTGTTTGCCATTGATGTGTGCGCTTATGCGGTGATGAGCAATCACAGTCATTTGGTGCTTTATGTGGATGAAGATAAAGGGCAGTCTTGGTCAACGTTTGAGGTGATTAATCGTTGGCATCAATTGTTCAAAGGCACCTTGTTAACCCAGCAATATGTGCGTGGTGATGAACTTATCGAGCCATTAAAAACGATAGTTGAACAAACCGCCGAAGTGTATCGACAGCGATTAACGGATATCAGTTGGTTTATGCGCCTACTTAACGAAGGTATCGCACGAAAAGCGAATGTGGAAGATAATTGCACGGGTCGTTTTTGGGAAGGGCGCTTTAAATCACAAGCTTTACTTGATGACGCCGCTATTATTGCCTGTATGGCCTATGTAGATTTAAATCCCGTTAGAGCTAAAATAGCAGCCACCCCAGAAAAATCCGCCTATACCAGTATTCGACGACGTATTAAAGCGGCGATAAAAGGTACACAACCTTACAACCTTTTACATTTTGTAGGTAATGCACATAAAGATAAAACGAAAGGGCTTATCTTTAATCTTAATGATTATATCGAGCTGATTGAAGTCACTGGCCGATGTATTCGTGCAGATAAGTGTGGATATATAGAAGATGTTCAACCAGATATATTGACACGATTGAATATCAGTGCTGAAAACTGGTTAATATTGACCACACAATTTACCAAAAGCTTTCATGGTGCTGTGGGTCATGCTGATGTGCTGAATGATTTTTGTCAGCATCAAGCACTTAGTCGGCGAACGACACTCTCTGCTTGTAATAAATTACTCGCCTAGCTTCTATTTACTTATATTCAGACTTGATTTAAGCCTTGAGTTAAGACTTAAATTGAAGCAACTAAGCCCCCATTTTAATATTAGCTAATGGCTAACACTCCATTACGCCTTAAGTTCAATAAAAATACGTTTGTAGCGAATTTTTAAAAGCATAGATACAATATTTCTTCAATTCAGCCCTGAATTTGGATAATAAGCTCCTAGGTATATTTAATTTTACTTGGTATTATCTTTGATAATTAACAGTGGCTGTCTTAGTTGATTTGTTGATTTGTTGATTTTTAGTTGATTTTTTAGTTGATTTTGCATTTTCAGCAATCGAGAAGTCTATTATAAATTCAGATGGTAGTGTTAATGATGGTTATTTCTATAGTGAAGTACCTACAGGCGGGTATAATTATTCTATTCAATCTTCAGGTGGAAGGCGTTGTGAGGTTTGGATGTGGGCTACCAGAGTTAATGGTGAAGTATCAAGTATTACTTTCTCGTGTATATCGGGGTTATTATGAAAAAAATATTTATTTCTTTTTTTTGTGGGGTTATTTTAACTTCTTGTGTAGCGTACATATTGATGGCTAAGTTATTATTTTCTTTTACACAGGAGCAGGCTTTAATTACTTTAGGTAAACTTAGCTCGTATGAAAATGGGTATAAGGAAACATTGATTCAAAAGAGATTGTCCGCTAATTATGCTATTGAACAAGTAAAAAATCTGACTAAAGACCCTTTTATTTTTTGCGATGAGAATACGTTAAATATAATTGCAAAAGCTAAGGTTCTTAAGCTCAATCAAAATTTAATACCTAGTTGCTTATAACAAACTATTAGCCTTGGTTCTGAAGCTTTATTATCTGAAAGCATAAATAAGCAGATAACAAGTGCAATCAACGGATAAATTTACGCTGGCTTTTCGCTTCGCTCAATTATAGCCAACTCAATTTACCGTCGTTGCAAAGCGTTGAGGCTGTAGAATAACTAATTTAGCCAAAACAGCTGGTTTTTTGTGCTCCTAAATCGCACTGTAGAGAATTAACTCGATATAGGTAATGCATTTAGTAACCCTATTTTATGGGGGAATTCATAATAAACGAGTAATTCTACAGTCTCGTTATGTTTTTAGGGAGGTTGGTTGAATATTTTCCAAAAATTTATCATTGGTGAAAGCACAATAGTTATTTCTATTTTTTTGTACACTAACCAATATTTACATGCAGCACTGCATCTAGGTTTAACTATATATTTAGTGAATAAACTTAAAGGTGTTAAAACGGAATTTAGTAAGGAGCAATAACTCATGGAATTATTAGGTTTATTATTTCTAATTTCTATAATCATTACACAATTTGTAGAAGGGTTTGTAGTGGTTAATATAGTGCAATTTTTCAGAGGTAAAAAAACGCCTCTAGAGTCAATTACTGAAAAATATCAGGCATCAAAACATAATCGGTTAGCCGGAGGTCTCTAACCGATAGTGGCAGAGCCTGTCGGCAATAAAGACCGGCCTCGATTATTCACGTGCGAGAGTTTTCATTTTTACCCCACAACCAATACCTGTGTTTGTTCAGCGGGCAAAACCCTTTAGCGACAAGGTACAATTATCACCGATGGTAAAAGCTATAGCCGCTTTACTGGCTATTTAAAAGATTGTCGCGTTTGTCCCTTACAAAAACAATGTATGCGAAAGGCACCAAAAGCAACGGGCCGGCAAGTACAGTTCTTAGCAACTAAGGTGCAACATATTAGTCATAGCGAGCAAATAAAGATAAAAATAGACAGTTCAATTGGGCGACGGTAATACAGTAAAAGGTTAGGTGCAATAGAGCCGGTATTTGGTAATATCACCATTAATAAAGGCATGAATAAATTCACCTTGCTAGGACAAGATAAAGTGTGACGTGGTTTAATGGATTCGACTACCCCAGTTAAGACATAATAACCTTAACTGGAGAACATAAATGACAAAACGTAAAAAATACACCAAAGAGTTTAAACTTGATGCAATTTCTTTAGTCAGAGATCAAAATATTAGTGTATCTGAAGCGAGCAGAAATCTAGGTATTGGAAATCAAATGCTTGGCCGCTGGATCAAAGAAGCAGAACAAGAAGATGGTCAAGCTTTTCGAGGTAACGGTAAGCTAACACCTGATCAAGAAGAAATACGTAAATTAAAAGCCCAAGTAAAGCGCCTGGAGATGGAGCGTGAGATATTAAAAAAAGCGACGGTCTTCTTTGCAAAAGAAACGAAGTGAAATATTCGTTTATTACCCATCATAAGAAGATCTGGCCTGTGGTACTTATGTGCCGAATATTGGGTGTAAAAAGCAATAACTATTATAGTTATCAAAAGCGTAAATTAGATAAGCCAAGTGATTCAACACACCAAGAGATGCTTGAGTTAGTAAAGGATATTGCCAAATTTAGTGACAATACCTATGGCGAAAGACGTATTAAAGCGGTACTGAATGCGTTGAGTTTCCGTGTAAGCCGATGGACAGTAGCCAAATTAATGAAAGAGGCTAATGTTTGGGTTCGTTACAAAAAGAAATATAAAGCAACAACCAATAGCAATCACAATAAGCCGCTTTATAAAAATGAGCTTGAGCAAAATTTCATCACAGAGCAGCCAAATCAAGTGTTTGTTGGTGATATCACTTATATTTGGACTGCGGAAGGTTGGCTCTATTTAGCGGTTGTTATCGACCTATACGCTCGCAAAGTTGTTGGCTGGAGCATGGGGTCAAGAATGAAAGCTCAACTTGTCTGTGATGCACTAACGATGGCTGTTTGGCAAAGAAGCCCAGAGAAAGGACTTATTGTTCATTCCGATCAAGGTGTTCAATATGCAAGCCACCAGTACCGAAAATTACTTAATAACAATGGCTTTATTGGCAGTATGAGTAAAAAGGGCTGCTGTTGGGATAATGCCGTTGCTGAAAGCTTCTTTGGTAGCCTAAAGCAAGAGCGTGTTCATTGGAGAAATTATGAAACACGCTATGAAGCGCAACAAGATATAATGAATTACATAACCATGTGGTACAACAGTAAGCGACTACACTCTTACTTAGGGTATCAAAGCCCAAATGATTTTGAATTAAAAATTAATGAGTTAGAAAAAGTAGCTTAACTAGGGTGACTGAATTTACTTGACCAGGTCAGTGAACACCCAATGGCCAATGTATTGCCTTGTTCATAACATTGAAAAGTTAAGAGACAACCTGCATTAAAGGTAAAACCCTTGTCTATTGCCACTAAAATAACCTCAAAAGACAAAAACAAGTAAAAACCAGTCATTATTCATGCTTAGGAATGGAAAAATTAAAACCGCCAAAAACGTAAACGTTTTTGATTGTTAAAAGAAAATAATCCAGTTAGAGTATTTTCATTATTTAATTTTAATAAAAACGAGTAATTCTACAGGCTCGTTATATTTTTCTTGAGTGCGGTGTTAACGTCCATACTTTTATGTAATATACGCACTATAAAAATTTGGTTGTTTTTATACTTTTTGTAATAAATCACATGGCTAGCTTGTGAATATTTGCTGTAGCCCTCTCTAATGTAATCACAATTGAGCCCTGACTCGGGTTCATTAGCTAACAGCTGAAATGTGCTATCTAATACTTTTAGGTAATCGTTCCGTTGAGGTATTCCCCAAGTTAATTGGCTATATCTAGCTATTTTAATTAAATCTATTTTGGCTTTCGAAGACAGTAAAAATTTATTCATTAATGGTTATTTTTATCTAGCTCAATCAACAAATTTTCATAGCTGTAATCGATAACGCCGCTTTGTTCGCCTTGGATTAGCATATTGCGTAAGTTTAAAAGTTTAGCTTCTTGATCTTCTAACACTCTTAATCCAGCTCTAACAACTTCACTTGCTGAGCCATAACGACCAGTGTTAAGTTGTTGTTTTATAAACTGATCAAAATGATCACCTAATGTTACGCTTGTGTTTTTAGCCATGATATGAAACCCCATAAGTACCTATATATAATATATTATGGTATAAAAAATATATCAAGTCATTCAAAAGGACAAAAAACAGTTGGTTTTTGCTCATTCATCGCTTATTTTAACCAACTATTTTGTTGCCTCTTAATGAGGCTATATGTACAAGGAGAGTTCAGTTCATGCGTTACTTAACAATTTTATTATTTATTCCTTTTGTTACTTTAGCTGAAATTAATTCTGTTCTTCAAAAAGAGTTGATTGAAATGGAAATTAAAGACCAAAAAATTAGGAATCAAATAAATAAAATTGGTTGGCAGAATATAACAAAAAAATTAGTGGCTAAAAAAAATGCAATAGATGCAACCAATACAGTTAGGCTAAAAGCTATTATAAAGAAACACTCCTGGCTAACTAAAGATCTAGTTGGCACAGAAGGAGTTAACGCTGCCTTTTTGATTATTCAACATTCACCAGATATTACATTCAAAGAGCAAATGCTGCCTCATTTAAAAAAATCATACTTAAATGGTGAGGGAGTTACTGGACAACAAGTTGCGCTCTTAACTGATAGAGTTCTTATTGCACAAGGAAAGAAGCAAATCTATGGTACTCAAGCTGACGTGAGTGAAGGTCAAGTCTTGTTTAGCCCCATCGAAGATGAAGTTAATGTAGATAAACGACGTGAGGAAATGAAAATGCCCCCTTTAGATTTTTACCTGAAAATAATGGAAAAAATGTACGGGATTAAAGATCACCCTGAAATAGACTTGAATTAATGTGCGCTTATAACTGTTAATTTAAGGGTTCAGATTATGTAAAAGAAACTAGAGCATTTAAGTTACTACTAGTTAATTTTATTATTTCTTTTATATCACTTGGCATTACTTTTACATTAGCGTGGTTTGCTAGACAGTATAAACAAACATCTATTCATTCTCCTGCGATAGTATCAGCATTAGTTCAAACAGCATTATTTCCATTTTCGCATTAATAACAAGTTGTTATATTGGTCTGGATTGCGTGTCAATGGCATAAAACGGGCTATATTTTTATCGATATCTGATGCGCCTCACGCTAAACTTGTTGTATGATTAAACCTTTTAAACACACAGGCCTTAAGAAATAGTTTCAAACTGGTAGTGTTTCAGGTATTCAGGCAAAACATCAAAGTAAATTACGAATGCAACTTGCCGCAATAGATACCGCACAAGAAATTGATGATATCAATTTACCCGGCTTTAAGTTACACCCATTAAAAGGGAATCGTGACGGGGTTTGGTCTATTACTGTAAATGGTAATTGGCGTATTATTTCGAGTTTATAGATGGTAATGCTTATATTTGACCTGGTCAAGTAAATTCAGTCACCCTAGTTAAGCTACTTTTTCTAACTCATTAATTTTTAATTCAAAATCATTTGGGCTTTGATACCCTAAGTAAGAGTGTAGTCGCTTACTGTTGTACCACATGGTTATGTAATTCATTATATCTTGTTGCGCTTCATAGCGTGTTTCATAATTTCTCCAATGAACACGCTCTTGCTTTAGGCTACCAAAGAAGCTTTCAGCAACGGCATTATCCCAACAGCAGCCCTTTTTACTCATACTGCCAATAAAGCCATTGTTATTAAGTAATTTTCGGTACTGGTGGCTTGCATATTGAACACCTTGATCGGAATGAACAATAAGTCCTTTCTCTGGGCTTCTTTGCCAAACAGCCATCGTTAGTGCATCACAGACAAGTTGAGCTTTCATTCTTGACCCCATGCTCCAGCCAACAACTTTGCGAGCGTATAGGTCGATAACAACCGCTAAATAGAGCCAACCTTCCGCAGTCCAAATATAAGTGATATCACCAACAAACACTTGATTTGGCTGCTCTGTGATGAAATTTTGCTCAAGCTCATTTTTATAAAGCGGCTTATTGTGATTGCTATTGGTTGTTGCTTTATATTTCTTTTTGTAACGAACCCAAACATTAGCCTCTTTCATTAATTTGGCTACTGTCCATCGGCTTACGCGGAAACTCAACGCATTCAGTACCGCTTTAATACGTCTTTCGCCATAGGTATTGTCACTAAATTTGGCAATATCCTTTACTAACTCAAGCATCTCTTGGTGTGTTGAATCACTTGGCTTATCTAATTTACGCTTTTGATAACTATAATAGTTATTGCTTTTTACACCCAATATTCGGCACATAAGTACCACAGGCCAGATCTTCTTATGATGGGTAATAAACGAATATTTCACTTCGTTTCTTTTGCAAAGAAGACCGTCGCTTTTTTTTAATATCTCACGCTCCATCTCCAGGCGCTTTACTTGGGCTTTTAATTTACGTATTTCTTCTTGATCAGGTGTTAGCTTACCGTTACCTCGAAAAGCTTGACCATCTTCTTGTTCTGCTTCTTTGATCCAGCGGCCAAGCATTTGATTTCCAATACCTAGATTTCTGCTCGCTTCAGATACACTAATATTTTGATCTCTGACTAAAGAAATTGCATCAAGTTTAAACTCTTTGGTGTATTTTTTACGTTTTGTCATTTATGTTCTCCAGTTAAGGTTATTATGTCTTAACTGGGGTAGTCGAATCCATTAAACCACGTCAATTCTCACCTATGAGGACTATCACTAATGAGTATGCATTATAATCCACCGCATCGCGATTATAGCCAACCATTGTTTTCCGCTTAGCAAAGCGTTGTATCGAGTAAATTAATACGTTTAAGTATTGTTTTGTCGATGATTTGCCAGTAAAGCTTTTGTTGAAAATGTTAACTTCGTTCAATAAGCTTTCTTTTAGTTCCATTACTAGCCTCAAGCTCGGCAATAAATTCTAAAAGGTTTGCAGGAGATCTTAGTAAATATGTAGTTTCCTGCATGGCGTTATAATATTCTAACGACATCATAACAACAGGATCTTCACTTTTTACGTGTAATAATAATTGCAGTGTGATCATTGCAGACATGCGTCATTGTATTTGCTAAATTTGCACGAGCGGTTGTGTAACTAATTGCATCCATGTCTAACTCCAATGTGTTTAAGTACGTTAATTGGTACAGTATGGCGCATTGACACATATCAAGTTACTCAAAAGGAACAATAACTGTTGGTTTTTGCTCCTTCGTCGCTTATTTTTACCAACGAATTCTCGCCTCTTAATGAGGCTAGGATTAATGGAGATAGCCGTGGATTCTAATAAGTATTTTATCAAGCTAGAAAGCCCCTCAGTTGAAGAGTTTATAAATTTAAGGGCTCAAATTGGCTGGGGGCAGTTAGATTTCAATTTAGCTAAAATTAGCTTAAATAATTCTTTGTTTCACGTCACTGTCCGCGATAAAACTAAACTAATTGGTATGGGGCGCATAGTTGGTGACGGAGCAATGTATTTTTATATTCAAGATGTTATTGTTGCTCCAAGTTATCAAAATTCTGCTATTGGCTCTGCTTTAATGGAACAAATAGAAAAATATTTATCAGTTACAGCGAAAAAGGGGTCTACTGTCGGACTGTTAGCAGCAAAAGGAAAAGAAATTTTTTATACTCGTTATGGCTATGTATTGCGACCAAACAACTCTCTAGGTCATGGTATGTGTAGGTTTGTGTAAATTATCCATACAAGAACTTAAAGCGAAAAAATACAGTTGGCTATTTTCCTCATACACTTTAACCAACAATTTTAAAGCTTGTTAATGGGAGTGTTAGATAGCAATGCAAGTCTTGAGGCAAGTCGCAGTATGATAACCAAACTTGAAAGTTCAAATGAAATTGTTGCTGATCAAATTCATACTATTTTTCAAAACTCTTACAAAGTTGAAGCTCAGCTTATTGGCGTGCTTGATTTTCCACCTCTATTACGGAGTGTTAGAGACATAGTCAATTCGAAAACTGATTTTTATGGTTTTAGTGATAATAATTGTCTCGCAGCAATTATTGAAATAAAAATTAATGAAAAACATTTAGACATTCATAGTTTAACTGTAGATCCAATGTATTTTAGGAAAGGCATCGCAGACAAATTGATAAACTATGTTCTAAAAGCATTTGTTATTAAAGTTGCAATAGTAGAAACAGCTGTTGTTAATAAGCCGGCAATTAATTTGTACAAAAAACATGGTTTTCTTGAATTTAGAAGGTGGACTCCGTCACATGGAATTGAAAAACTAGCGATGTCGGTTCAGTTTGCTAGCGAATGAAACATGGAATAACGGACTGCAAGCAGTTGGCTGTCATTCGTTCCTTTCTATTCTAGCCAAAAATTATCAGTCGCTTGAAGAGGTTATATGGATTTATTTTTGTCAAGTAATAGCATTATTCGACAAAAGAATACCTGAAAGGTAGTCGCTAAAGTCTAAGCTGACAAAAGACCTTAAAAATTGAGTAACTGTCAGATAAGCTCTGAGCTACTGTAGCTTATTATTGGAGTGTATCTTGTACACTGCTTACAGCCACACTAAACAATTCTGCAGTGAGCTAGGTGTTACAAGTAGCCGAGCTCAAAATCTACCTCCTTTAATTAATAATTATACCCTTAATTTGTTCTTTTGCTTTTTTTTATGGCGATGTGTCTATGTTAGTTATACCGAGTCTATTAAGTTTGAGCCCACTCAGCGCTAACCAGCGTTTTGAAAACAACGATCATTTTTATTCTATAGGAAGGAAATTATCGGCGGTTATCGAACCGCTGGTAAGCTCCCCAAGGGCGGATTTTAAAAGGCTTACAAGCCGCGTTATTGATTTCGATAAGGTTCTCACAGGGATGTGAGTCAAGATGGATTGAAGGTCGATGGTAATGTCTATTGTTCATTACATCACCGACCTATTCGTATCTTTAGTGAATACAATTATGCTTATTTAGTTGAAAAACGTGCAGATAAGTTTTTTTATCGTCAAAACGTAATCTGTGGTGTTAATCCGAGTCTTGCAATAAGGCTATGCTCTTAATAAAGCATCTAAAGTATCGACAACTTCACTCCAATCCGAATCAAGTTGGATCGCTTCTTGAAGAAATTGCGCTTGGCCACTACTCCAAAAGTCAGCATCAGCCAACGCTTGATTCTCTGGAATTCCGCGGTTAGCGGCAATAAAAAACTCTATTTCTTCATCGCTATTTTTAAGGCCCAGTTGAGCGAATAAACTTGCCATGTCGTGGTTTGAACGATCCATAAAATACTCCATTATCAAGTGTTAATTCAATGTATAAATACTGTTTAGCAGAGAACTTACTGTATATTATCTCATGGCTTTAATCTATTACTGTCTAGATTGGCACTACTGAGGGTAGATTTAAACTTTTGTTCGCACACTGCTGCTACTTATTGCTGTGCCCAACAAAGATAACAGACAGTAACCGGTAAAATAATAAAAGCCAGGGCCTAATGCCGATAAGGTCTGGCTACTAACAATAAAGTCTAATTTAAAACCAAACAGAGCTAATTGTTGCTCTGTTGCTGTTTCCGCATGATTGGTTGAAAGTACGGCAAGAAAAATAGCGACGACAAAAACGTCAGCCATTGACCATTTTCCTATTTGACCTATAAAGTTATAGATTGTAGCTTCCAAGCGAGAATTTTTCTTGGCATAAGCCAGACTCAGTAAAATAAACTTTATTACTGGAATACACAGCGAAAAGGCGAGAATTAATATCGCGACGAGTAAGCGTTCATCCTGCCATAGTTCTTGTATTGTTTGTAATAATGACAAGCTCTTATCAACGATTGTGTTGCTTAATTTAGCACCACTGACATTAGCGGTCATAGCCATATTGAGCGAAAACATCGGTAATAGTATACCCGGTATAAATAATGCGATGGCAATCAGGTTTAAAAGAAAACCTATATGTTTTTTAATCATAATGAGCAGCAATCTTCCTAGATTCATGGTGGTTACAGTGTGGAGCGTATTGTTAACGATTTTATCTTGATGATGCAATATATTTGTAGTGCGTTGCGATAAAAATGAGCCTCGAGTAAATAAGGCGCGTGACATACGCTAGTAAAATATAGTCAACACGCTCAATATTGAGCATGCAAGGTTAGCGCATGAAATGCTAATATGAGCAATAACGATATTTTTTTTGACAATTTAATAGGTTGCTACAATGAAACAAGTACATATTCTCAATGGTGATTGTTTAAAGTATCAGCTAAAAGATATTGTTAAAGCAGAAGTTATTGTAATGAGGGAATGTTTAATTGATGGTAATGTGCAAGGTGCAACACTTAGCGAATTTTATGCCAATAGAGCTGCTTTTACGGCGCAATATCAAGGTTGTACCTTTGCAGGGTATTATGACATTGCCGCGGTTGAAATTGATAAAATTGCTCATATTGCCATAGGCAGCCAAATAATTTGTTGGTTTGAGGATGACTTATTTTGTCAGATTAATTTTTGGTTTGTTATTAACTTACTGATGAAAAATGGCCACCAGAATAATATTTATTTAGTGCGCCCCAGTGCTGGTAACGAATATAGCTTTGCTAATATGACTGAGTCAGAGCTACAACTTGCTTATCAAAATAAGCAAAAATTGTTGTCGCAGCCATTAGTATCTTTAGCCAAACTTTGGCCCTTGTATCAGCAAAATGATGTTGACACTATGCTCGCTGTTGCGAGAGAGTTAACTGATATTTATCCCTTTTTATTGCCCGCTATTAAGGCGCATTTACGTCGTACACCGGATAAAAACGGTTTAGGCTATCCTGAGCGTCAATTACTCGCGATTGCTGCTGAGTTAGATAGCACAGAATTTAGTGTGATTTTTCAGTGCTTTTCCGCAAGAGAGGGCATTTATAGTTTTGGTGATCTACAAGTGAAACAGATGTTTGAGCGGTTAATAAATAACTCAGCGTGCTAGTTTGATACTTGTTTGAGATTAGTAACTAACACGCTTGATTACTGATTACTGATTACTGATTACTGATTACTTTTTCAGGTGCACTTCGCTGAGCTTATCAACGGTTGCCGAGCATGACTTAATAAATGTTGCCATAAAATAGCCAACTTCTGGCATTTCTTGTTTTAGCGTGGCTAATTTTAATTCTAAGCGTTCTTTTACGTGGTCAAATTCATGATTTTGATGGTTCAATTCATCAAGCGCTTTAATATAGGCGACTAAAATATCGGCGGCTTTAACTATTTGCTTATATTTCGGGTCAACGTTGTCCTGCACTATGATATCAGCAAACATTGCCTGAAATTCTTCAGGTAAAGATTCTAGGCATTGCCGTTCGGCTAAATATTCAATTTTTTTAAACTCACGTGCAATTTCTGGATTGGCATATTTTGTTGGGCTGACAATGTCGCCAAAGCGTGTTTCACTGGCTTCATGATATAGCGCAACCGTTGCCACTTTATCGACATTAATGTTACCGGCAAACTTTTTATTTTTAATAACCGCAAGCAAGTGCGCGACAATAGCGACTTGATGCGAATGTTCGGCGACATTTTCAGGTTTAACGCAAAACATCAATGCCCAACGTTTTATCAACGGCATTCTAAACATCCAAGCGAGAAAAGTACTTTGCATTATCTGACCTTATTAATGGTATTAATTTGTTTATTCTTGACGGTAAGTGCTGAAAAAAGTTGCTAACTTTTCCAACGCTGGTTTTAATTCGTCGACATGGGGTAAAAATACTAAGCGAAAATAGTTTTTTTGTTTGATATTAAAAGCTCGGCCTTGAACTAAGAGAATTTTCTCTTGCTTGAGTAAGTCTAAAATCATCTTTTCATCATCATTGATATTAAATTTTTTCTGATCAACTTTTACAAAGAAATATAACGCGCCCATCGCTTGATTACATGACAGGCCATCGATGCTATTAATCATTTCATAAGCAAGGTTACGTTGTTTTATTAAACGTCCATCACCTTGAATTAACTCATTAATACTTTGATAGCCACCCAATGCTGTTTGAATTGCATGCTGAGAAGGTACATTGGCACATAAACGCATTGATGAAAGAATGTTTAAGCCTTCTAAATAATCTTCGGCATGAATTTTAGGACCTGTGATCACCATCCAACCAGCACGGAAACCGGCAATACGATAATTTTTTGATAAGCCACCCATAGTGATAATTAAAACATCGTTAGCTAATCTCGCGGTTGGGATATGCTGTGCTTGGTCGTAGAGGATTTTGTCGTATATTTCATCACTAAAAATGATCAAGTTATGTTCACGTGCTAGAGCGATAATGCCTTGTAGTACCTCTTCGCTGTACACTGCACCCGTAGGATTATTCGGGTTAATCAAAACGATAGCTTTGGTTTTTGGTGATATTTTTTTAGCCATATCATCTAGATCTGGAAACCACTGATTTTTTTCATCACAATGGTAATGCACAGGATTACCACCAGATAACGCGACAGCAGCGGTCCATAAAGGGTAGTCAGGGGCAGGAATTAATACCTCATCACCATTATTAAGTAGGCCTTGCATGGCCATAACAATAAGTTCACTAACCCCATTACCAATGAAAATATCATCAACACTTACATCTAAAATGCCTTGCTGTTGAAAATACTGCATAACCGCAACACGTGCCGGATAAATTCCTTTTGATTCGCAGTAGCCTTGAGCTGTTGGTAAATGATGAATGACATCTTTTAAAATATCATCCGGTGCTTCAAAACCAAATGGTGCGGGATTGCCAATATTAAGTTTTAAAATTTTATGACCTTCATCTTCTAAACGTTTGGCTTCGGCGGCAATTTGTCCGCGAATTTCATAGCAGACGTTTTTTAATTTTGAAGATTTAAGGATAGTTTTCATAGTGGTGTCTTTTAAAAGTTAATGAATATGGTCATTGTTTCGGTATGAAGTGTAATCATCTACCTTAACCCATTGTTACGAATATTGACTAACTTTGAAACAGTTACTTGCAACTTTTTTATAGTAAAAGGTAAAAACTTAGGTCATCTTGTTATTGTGACTAAATTTTCAACAATATATTAGGGGCCGTTGATCTTTCGTGATTGTTTTTACAGCGAATTGTTGGGTATTTATACAAGGCAGAGTTTTTGTCATGTGGTATTTCATATAAAAAGGCGATAAAGACTTTATGCTCCTGCAAAGTCACCTTACCCCACATCCATGTGGGGCAACGCAGTAAAAATGCCCAACAAACGCTGTCTAAAGGATTCGGCTAAAAGTGTTTACTCTTTGTTGCCTACAGGGATGTAGGTACTTAGCGATAGCAGGATGCGGTAGCTGTGAGCACTAATTACGCAGAATGACTAGGCTACATACTGCTCGTCTCGATTAAAACGCTTTACTCTCTTTAGGGCAGGCGAACAAAATTCAACCACGAAAGATCAACAGTCAGTACTAGATATCAGTTTTTAATAGGAGGTTTATCGATGCCGTTACCTTTATTGTGGTTAGGAGCCGCCGCAGTTTCTGCGTTAGCGGTTAAAGGTTTAGCTGAGGATCGAAAAGCTCAGCAACGTAAGCGTTTTAGCCGTTATGGTGCACAAACCTTAGCAGACTTACCCGCGTACGAATCCGCTATTGCAACTTATCCAAGCGATATGTTTTTCACTGAACAGCAGGTTAAGCCCTGTGTTGGCGCAATTGTTTGTTGTGGTATTGGTGGGGTGTTAGACCATACAGGTATTTGGATCGGCGACAATACCATTATTGAAGTTGATGGTAATGGTTTAGTAAAACCAGTATCCACACAGCGCTTTACTGATACACGCTCGGGCAGAGGCATTTTTATTGCTTGTGATTCGTTAGGTGTGCCACTAGCAAGTGAAATGGCTGCGCAACGTGCCATAGCACAAATTTTTCAAGTTAGAGACTATCATTTATTTGATAATAACTGTCATCAGTTTATTTGGCAGTGTTTTCAAATCGATGCTAAAGCGATCACTACCTTTAAAGCTTTATCGCTTAATGTTGCCGCTTTTTTCAATCGCGTCGTTTATTGGGATAGTTGTGATTGTTGTGATTGTTGGTAGCTTACCCTGAATTAATGTTGGTTAAAGTGAGTAAAAAAACGGCTTTGCAGGTTATGCAAAGCCGTTATATTTTTATAGCTAATATATGTAGGGCAAAAAAGCGATTGCCAGTTACTTAATCAATCATAGGGTAACTATTGAGCAAATAACGACATAACGTCGCTAATGGCTAACATTGATTTTTCACCCGTAATACGATTCTTCACTTCAATCTCTTGGTTATCAAGGTTACGTTCACCAATAATTAATAATAATGGCGTACCCATGAGTTCATGATCGGCAAACATGACACCAGGTCGCTCTTTGCGATCATCAAAAATAACTTCAATACCTGCAGCCTGTAACTGTTCATATAAATTTTCAGCGGTTTCTTTAACTCGTGCCGATTTTGCCATATTCATTGGTACAATAGCGACTTGATACGGCGCGATGGCTGCTGGCCACTTGATACCGTATTTATCATGGTTTTGTTCAATCGCGGCGGCAACAATACGTGAAACTCCGATACCGTAACAACCCATGGTTAGAATTTGGTTCTTACCAGCTTCGGTTAATACCCCACAGTTCATTGCTTGAGCATATTTTTCACCTAATTGGAAAATATGACCCACTTCGATGCCACGTTTGATAACAATGTTACCTTTGCCACATGGGCTAGGGTCGCCTTCAACGACGTTACGCAAATCTTCAACACGGTAGTTTTGTGCATCACGATCCCAATTTACCCCAGTAAAGTGCATATCGTTTTTATTAGCGCCACAAACAAAGTTTGCTAAGTGCGCAGCACTGCGATCAACGATAACATCGCCGGTTAAACCAACTGGACCAATTGAGCCAGCGTTACAGCCAGCTGCAGCTAGAATTTGTTCATCGGTAGCAAAAGTTAATGGCGCGGCAACTTGTGCTAAGTTTTCCGCTTTAACTTCGTTTAGTTGATGATCGCCACGTAACACTAAAGCAATAACAGGCGCTTCATTTTCTTTTGTTGCTGTACCTAATACCAATAACGTTTTCACGGTAGTTGTTGCGTCAATGTTAAGCAATGTTGCTACGTCTTCAATAGTACGTGCATTTGGCGTTGAAACTTCTGTTAATGCTTGTGTTGCTTCAGGACGTTGGCCTGTGGGCGCTAATGCTTCGGCTTTTTCAACATTGGCTGCAAATTCACTAACATCACTAAAAGCAATATCATCTTCACCTGAATCCGCTAAAACGTGGAATTCATGTGAAGCTTCACCACCAATAGAGCCGGTATCGGCAATAACTGGGCGATAATCTAAACCTAAACGATCGAAAATACGACAATAAGCATCAAACATCACTTGATAGGTTTTTTTCAGACACTCTTCACCTAAATGGAAAGAGTACGCGTCTTTCATTAAAAATTCACGGCCACGCATCACACCAAAGCGTGGGCGGATCTCATCACGAAATTTGGTTTGAACTTGAAAGACGTTAAGTGGTAACTGCTTGTAGCTGCTAATTTCATTGCTAACAAGCTTAGTGATCACTTCTTCGTGAGTTGGGCCTAAGACAAAAGCGCGGTTATGACGGTCATTTAAACGCAATAATTCAGGACCGTAATCTTCCCAGCGGCCTGATTCCTCCCACAAATCTGCCGGTTGTACCATTGGCATTAATACTTCTAAAGAGCCAGCACGTTCCATTTCTTCACGAACAATATTTTCAACTTTACGTAATACTTTTAAGCCTGTCGGCAACCAAGTATATAAGCCTGATGCTACATTACGCACTAAGCCTGCACGTAACATTAATTGGTGGCTGATAACTTCAGCGCTAGCAGGGGTTTCTTTCAAAGTTGAAAGTAAATATTGGCTTGTACGCATTGAGAAAAAATTCCATTAGTAAGCGAGTAATAAATATGTCGCGTATTCTAGCAGGGCAGTTTCAGCCACAAAAGGTTTAAATTGCCTCAAGTGTGAAATATTACCGATTAATGATTATTAATCATGACTGATCATCGTTAATAATGATTAATAACATTGAGCACCTATTGGTTTTCTGCCATGCCGCCAATGGTTAGTAGCTTGCCATCAAGAACTAATAAACCACGATGGTCCATGGTCGCTTTTTCACTATGAGATATTTGCCAAGTATTTGTTTCGAGGTTATAACGCCATATTGCATTGCTTGGGGTTGAGGGCTTGCCATTATAACCAATACCGTTGTAATTATAGGGATTATCGCTACCGCCAAGATAAGGTAAATTTTTATATGAATTGATATTTTATTCAGTGAATTTGAAAAAGAGTATACATAACAGTGCTGAAGATAATTTAATCATTGTTTTCAAAATCTGACAATAGAAAATGTAACGTTATTGTGACAAATATTTACTAAATATTGGATTTTGTGAAAAAAGTGTTAAAAAATGTTTTTATTAAATGCTGTAGTAGTAGTAGTATTGTTTAGTAGCTCGGTTACACAATTAATTAATATGAATATTTTCATTAGTAGGATTATACAGTTAATGAGCTAATAAAGCTTAGGCTGTATTTAATTAATAGTGACCGGATTTTTACACTAAATAATAAGAGATAAAACATGAGAGAATTTACTAAGATTACTAAAGCAATCTCACTAGCATTGCTCACTGGGGCAGTATCGATACCAGCGATGGCTTTTGAAGAAGATACAAAGAGTGAAGTTGAACGCATTGAAGTTACCGGTTCTCGTATTGCACGTTCTGAACTTTCACAACCGACGCCAATTATTGTGCTTGAAGCTAAAGATATAGCTAAATTTGGTACCCCTGATTTAGGTAGTATTTTAAGTGAACTTCCCGCAATAGGGTCTACCGACACCTTAATCGGTAATAACAATAGTAATGAAGCTGCCGGTACAAGTTCTGCAGATTTACGTCGTTTAGGCTCATCTAGAACATTAGTTTTAATCAATGGTAAACGCCACGTAGCAGGTACGCCTGGAGAAGCAACTGTTGATTTATCAACGATTCCCGCAGCTCTTATAGAGCGAGTTGAAATTATCACTGGTGGTGCATCAGCTATATATGGTTCTGATGCTGTATCAGGTGTAATTAACGTCATTCTAAAGAAAGATTTTGACGGTTTTACAGCAAATTTAACTGGCACAAAATCAACCGAAGGTGTAAATGAGAGAAATCACACTTTTAATATTTTAGCTGGTAGTGACTTTGCTGATGGTAAAGGTAATATTACCTTTTTTGCCGGTATTGAACGTGTTGGTGAAGTAATGTCTGCCGATATTCGTCAATTTCAGGGCTGGGGAACAGTAATAAACCCAGATGACGGCGGTGAAGATGACGGTATTCCTGATAAACTTAGAAGACCTAATGTTTCATCAGAAATGATCCATGCAAATGGTGTTATTAACCCATTTGGTGGTGCTGCTGGTCGTTATGTGTTTGATGGCACAGGTAACCCTTTAGTTCAAACTGAGCGTGAATTCGATAACAGCTTTGCATTTGGTAACTTCCCAAATGGTTGTGATTACTGTTTTAATACTGAAGATTATGAGAACTATTCACCAGGTGTAGAAAAAATTAATGTAGGTTCAACACTAACATTGAATTTAACGGATAATATTACTTTCAACAGTGACTTTAAATATGTTCGTTCAGATATAACACAACAATTTCAACCGTCATTTTTGTTCGGCGATATCACTATTAATGTTGAAGATAATGCCTTTTTAGATGCGGGTTTACGTAATACGTTACTAGATGCCGGTCAAACAAATGTTAGTATGGCTAAGTTTTTCGATGAGCTTGGTAATCGTTCTGCAGCTAATCGTCGTGACTTATTTAGATATACAGCAGGGTTTGAAGGCACATTTGCCTTAAGTGACACGAATGTTAATTGGGAGTTATACTACGTAAATGGTGAAACTACTAATAAACGTCAAACGCTTAATGATTTGATTCCAGATAACCTTTTTGCAGCGGTTGACTCGGTTATTGATCCCTCGACTGGTGAAGCAGCATGTCGCAGCCAAGTAGCAAGTGCTCAAGGCGATGATTATAGCGATCCGGCATCAGTAAATGGTAGTGACTGTGTTGCCTTTAATCCATTTGGTCAAAGTTCTTCGCAAGAAGCTCGTGATTTTGTATCAGCAGACGTAACGCGTGAAGATGTTATTAAGCAAGAGTTTATTGGTGGAGTAGTTACTTTTGATACAGCAGAGTTTGTTAAGTTACAAGGTGGTGCTATTGGTCTTGCAGCAGGTTTTGAATATCGTGAAGAATCATCAGAATCAATCACTGATGAATTTACTAAACGTGGCTTCTTAACAAGTGCTGCTACACCAGATTCATATGGCGAATACGATGTGACTGAGTTTTTTGTTGAGGTAAGTCTTCCTTTACTTGCCGGTATGGACTTTGCTCACGAATTAACTTTAGATGCGGCATTCCGCACAGCTGACTATTCACATGCCGGTAAAGCTGAAGCATGGAAAGTTGGATTAATGTATGCACCATTTGAAGACTTACGTATTCGAGGTACGATAGGTGAAGCTGTAAGAGCTCCAAATATTACAGAAGCATTTGATCCTGTTTCTCCAGGTTTTGCTAGTGTGAGTGATCCATGTGATGCTGATAATATTTCGGATGATCCAGATCGCGCAGCAAACTGTGCTGCTTTAGGTATTCCGGCTGGATTCCAAGCAAATGATAACGTTTCTATTGATCTACTATCCGGTGGTAACTCTGAATTAGAATCTGAAGAATCAGAATCTTTAACCGTTGGTTTTGTTTGGACACCATCATTTATTGAAAACTTATCTGTTACTGTTGATTACTATGATATTGAAATCACTGATGCGATTACATTTGTTGCAGCACAAAATGTTGCTGACAACTGTGTAGATGCTACGGGTGGCCCAGATGCTGGATTCTGTAGTCAAATCGATCGTGATCCAATCACGAATGATATTTCACTTGTTCGTTCTGGTTATTTAAATGCTGCGGCATTAAATACTAAGGGTGTTGAAGCACAAGTTAGATATTCTACCGATCTTAGTTCATTTGAACTTCCTGGCGAAATAACAACAAACTTATTGGTAAGTAAATTACTAGAACTAGAACAGTTTGAATTTCAAGATCGCCCGGATGAAATTAATGTTGAAGATGGTGAAGTAGGTGATCCAGCTTTACAAATCCGCTTTGGTTTAGATTATGAAATTGATGATTTAGTAGTAAGTTGGTCAACTCGTTATATTGATCGTAGTTTCACTATGGATATTTCTCCAACAGGTGATACAGCAGAGGATACTTCTCCAGCTTATATTGGCTCTGTGACTACACATGACGTATCATTTAATTACTTAGTGAATGATGTTGTATCTGTAAGTGCAGGTATTAGAAATTTAACAGACAAGCTAGCACCTGGTTATACTGCTAATGCTATATACGACTTAGTGGGTCGTAGAGCATTTGCAGGTGTTAATGTTAAGTTCTAATGAAAGCAAGTTAACTTAAATCTGTAAATCTTTAAGTGTATTTAAAGAGCGATAATACTTTTTATTATCGCTCTTTTTTTAACCTTTAAATAAACTACTTTATACTAAGTCTATTAAGTTTCTGCCCACTCAGAACTTACCAACGGTTTGAGAACAACGCTCATTTTATTCTATAGGAAGGAAATTATCGAACCATTGGTAAGCTCCCTGAGGGTGATATTAAAAGGCTTACAGGCCGTGTTATTGTTCGATAAGGGAATAACCATTATCTTCACCAATGCCTTGCCTGCATGGATGTAGGTACTTAGCTTCAGTCTGGAACTGTGAACCTGCGCCGCTAAACCTTTTAAGCTTCACAGAGTGGGAAGAAACTTAGTAGAATTGGTATTAGTTAACTTAAAATCGGTTTAAGCTTTTACCATCGAACTCATCTATAGGTCATTGATGTTAGGGGTTGGTTTGTTTCCTTTTAGACAATAAGCCACCTATTAAATTCAGCATAAAACCGTTTGGACTTCTGTGTCTTGAGTGCTCAATTTGAGATGTGTTTTTAAGTTGGTTGTATATCGTATCAATGATAAATCGCCTAGATAGCATCGTTTTACCCTCCAATAATAGCGCTTTTGCTTTCATGTTATTCCAACATTTGTCATTAAATCAACGCCTCGTTCAAGTAGAGATGGTTTAAATTTTATAACCTTTATCTGCGTATAGTTTACCGCAAAGTTCGACGTTAATTTAGGTACGGGTTTCGTATCATGTACATTACCTGTTGTCAGTTTACTTGCTACAATTTCATCTAGGCAATTACTAATAATATGCAGCTATGAAACCATAGAACCAGCTCATTGTTACTTTACCTCGATGGGCAATACAATCGTACGTTGTATGTTGGGGGAACACTATTTTTGGCATAACTTCTAAGAAGCATATATAGCTGAGTCAGTGGATTAGTCATATTGTTCAAACTAGTAGCCAGAAGCGAGCATGTGTTGTTTATGTCAACAAAATGGCAAGAATGGCTTGGGCTATTACAGTCTCTGGTGAGGAATACTCACCAGTATAAGTAAAACTCACTTCAAAGTAATGCGGGGGTATAACGAAACGATGAAATAACAAGTAAAACCTGATAACCTTAAATAACGATTATTTTGACGAGCTGATAAGGCCAATATGTGTGGAATACACCGGAGTCAGAAGCAATAAATTTAATTAAAAGGCCGTACATATGGCAGCAATCCAGTCCCTATTACCGATGAGTTAAACCTTGTGATACGGGATGAAACTATATATAAGATCAGTTGTCGATTTAATCATTATTTGTGATGAATATAAGTGCGTTAGCTGTTTTTCAGTATTGAAGTATCCTCAAGAATATTTCATCACTTTTAAATTGGAGTTTGAGCAGATATTATTATAATTTTTGCTTACTTTAGAGAAAGTAAACAACATAATTCTTAAAAGCTAATAGGTTTACGTTTAGCACGAACAATATCAGTTGACTGAGCTGCTTTTGGCTTAAGGTTGGTGTTGTTTTTAGCCTTGGCTGGCGTGAGTGATGTTTGTGTAGTTTTACTAGCTTTAGCAAGGTTAACCTGAATGGTTTCACCATTAAATTCTATAATGTCATCGTGATAAACTTTTTTTCGTTTTTGAAACTCAACTTCGTTATTTAATAAAACATAGCCCTCGCTGATCACTATTTTAGCTTCACCACCACCACTAACCATATTGGCAATTTTTAATAATTTGCAAAGTTCAATCGGTTGGGTTGAAATATCAATAAGCGCTAAATTTGAGGACATGTAAGGTTTGCTTGTAGTTAACGAAAAAATTCATTATAGCTTAGTTGTAGCGTGATGTCGTTGACGTATTAATCTCGACGACCATTGTAACCTTTAAACTGAATTTTTTAAGATGGTGGACGATACTGGGCTTAATTAGTGACACGGTGCGGGTGGTAAAGAGCAGAAGGTGATTTTGTTTTAAGGATTAACCTTTAAACTGAATTTTTTAAGATGGTGGACGATACTGGGCTTGAACCAGTGACCCCCGCCTTGTAAGGGCGGTGCTCTCCCAACTGAGCTAATCGTCCATAACTATTAAATAGTTTATGAATCAATATAATATAAATGGTGGACGATACTGGGCTTGAACCAGTGACCCCCGCCTTGTAAGGGCGGTGCTCTCCCAACTGAGCTAATCGTCCATAACTATTAAATAGTTTATGAATCAATATAATATAAATGGTGGACGATACTGGGCTTGAACCAGTGACCCCCGCCTTGTAAGGGCGGTGCTCTCCCAACTGAGCTAATCGTCCATAACTATTAGATAGTATATGAATCAATGTAATATAAATGGTGGACGATACTGGGCTTGAACCAGTGACCCCCGCCTTGTAAGGGCGGTGCTCTCCCAACTGAGCTAATCGTCCAGTTATATTACATGTACTTTTTATATTTTAATTATATTACCACTTATAAAATAAGTGGTGGACGATACTGGGCTTGAACCAGTGACCCCCGCCTTGTAAGGGCGGTGCTCTCCCAACTGAGCTAATCGTCCAATATAACTAACATATTAAAACTACAAACAGAGAAGTGGTGGACGATACTGGGCTTGAACCAGTGATTCGGCGCGGGTGATTAAGAGGTGAAGGTGTTGACCTTATTTCTTTTCCAACGCTGAATGTCTACCTCACTTCGAAAGAAGTGGTGGACGATACTGGGCTTGAACCAGTGACCCCCGCCTTGTAAGGGCGGTGCTCTCCCAACTGAGCTAATCGTCCTTCTCTGTGGGGGCGTATTATAGGGAGATCGAAAAAGCTGTCAACCAAAACTCAGCAATTTTTTATTATTTTTTTAACTATTTAGCTTAAACGTTCTATATTTCGACAGGCTGGTGGTTTTCTGAGCTTTCTTTGCTTTGCTGTTATCGCTTGTTAATAAATTTAAGCTGCTAAAAGGTGTATTTCCTGCTCTTGCCTGATAAAATGTTGCCAACTTTATTAATAACTTTTATTTGCTGATTTTGGCAAATAGATATATTTCATTGAGACTTTTATGACTTTAACAACTCGATTTGCCCCGAGCCCAACGGGCTATTTACACGTTGGTGGTGCTCGTACTGCTTTATATAGTTGGCTCTATGCACAAAAAAATGGCGGCGACTTTATTCTTCGAATAGAAGACACTGATCTTGAGCGTTCAACACAAGCGTCTGTTGATGCCATTATGGATGGTATGAACTGGCTGAATTTAACATGGACTCATGGCCCGTACTTTCAAACGCAACGCTTTGATCGTTACAAAGAAGTAATTGAGCAGCTATTAGCATCAGGTAATGCTTATCGTTGTTATAGCACCGCTGAAGAAGTTGACGCGATGCGTGAAGAAGCCAAAGCTAAAGGTGAAATCGAGAAATATAATGGTTTTTGGCGTGAACGCACAGATCACCCTACAGATAAGCCTTATGCTATTCGCTTTAAAAATCCATTAGCTGGCGATGTTGTTATCAAAGATATGGTTAAAGGCGATATCACTATCAGTAATGAACAGCTTGATGATTTAATTATCGCACGTTCAGATGGTACTCCAACCTATAATCTTACTGTGGTTGTTGATGACTGGGATATGAAAGTATCGCATGTGGTTCGTGGTGATGATCATATTAGTAACACACCAAAACAAATTAATATCTTAAAAGCATTAGGTGCAACAGTACCTGAGTATGCGCATATTCCAATGATATTAGGTGATGATGGCAAACGTCTATCAAAACGCCATGGCGCTGTTAGTGTCATGCAGTATCGTGATGACGGCTACTTACCTGAAGCATTACTTAATTATTTAGTACGTTTGGGTTGGTCACATGGTGATAAAGAAATATTCTCTCGTGAAGAAATGATTGAGCTATTTGATCTTAAAGATTGTAATCGCGCGCCATCAGGTTTTAATACTGATAAGCTGATTTGGGTCAACCAACATTACATGAAAACACTCGATCCTGTTTATGTGGCTTCTCACCTCGAGTGGCACATGAAAGAGCAGGGCATTAACATTGAAAATGGGCCAGCGCTAGAAGAAATTGTCAAAATACAAGCCGATCGGGTGAATACTCTAAAAGAAATGGCGCAAATTAGTCGCTATTTTTATGAAGACTTTACTGAGCTTGATGCCGGCGCCGTTAAAAAGCATCTACGACCAGTAGTTAAAGAACCGTTATTATTGGTTAAAGCTAAGTTAGCCGCACTGACTGATTGGTCACCTGAGTCAATTCATGCTGCGATTAACGACACCGCTACTGAACTTGAAGTAGGTATGGGTAAAGTGGGTATGCCATTACGTGTTGCAGCCACTGGTGGTGGTAATTCACCGTCGTTAGATATAACGTTAGCGTTATTAGATCAGCAGAAAGTATTAGCTCGTATCGATCAAGCTATCGACGTTGTTGAAGCGCGTATCGCTAATAGCTAATGTCGTGATAGTTTATTTGAACGTTTGATAAACAAAAGCCAGCGTAGTCGCTGGCTTTTTTATGTCCTTGTAGGCAATGTCACGCTCACAGGGCAGTGCAAAGCGAGCAGTGTTAGTTAACCGTAACTAGAACTTAGTTGTATCGGTAAATAAACCAACTTTTAAATCTTTTGCTGTGTAAATTACACGGCCATCAACAGAAACTGTACCGTCAGCAATACCCATAAATAACTTACGTTTGATAACACGTTTTAAGGTAATTTTATAAGTTACTTTTTTTGCCGTTGGCAGAATTTGTCCAGTAAATTTCACTTCGCCTACACCCAAAGCACGGCCATGGCCTGGGCCACCTGACCATGCTAAATAAAAGCCGGTTAATTGCCACATAGCATCTAGACCAAGGCAACCTGGCATGACTGGATCACCCTTGAAATGACAATCAAAAAACCACAAGTCAGGGTTAATATCTAACTCGGCAATGATTTCTCCTTTGCCATGTTCGCCACCATCGTCAGTAATGCTAACAATTCTATCCATCATTAACATATTGTCAGAAGGTAATTGGCTGTTACCAGCACCAAACATTTCGCCAGTACCCGCTTTTATTAAGTCTTCTTTTGAGAACGAATTTTTTTGTTCCATGGGTTCACTTACATTTATTGAGAATTTAAAGGCGTTACTTTAGCGAACAGTTGTACGCTAAACAACTCCGAACAGTTAAATAAATATTGTTTTTGCTTAACAAAGAGTAAAAAATTTGTCAGTATTAGTTATGCGTAACCACTGCGGTTTAAAAAAATAAAACAGGTAAGTTATTGATGAATATTGAAAAGAAGGCATTAACTAATGCTGAAAAGCAAAAGCGCTATCGTGAAAGACAAAAAGATAGAGGTAAAAAAGAAATGCGTGGTTATCTATCGCCAGAAGCGCAAAAATGCTACGAATTGATTGCTGAACAAACAAAATGGAATGACAGTATTATTTTAAGCAATGCCGTGCGCTTGACTTATGCGGCCTATAAAAATGGTCAAATTGGTTTATTAAATAGCTGGTTAAACAAAAATGAGCTTTAACAAGGCGTATTTCCTGTAAAGCATGGAAAATAAAAAGCAGAAAATTAGATTGTGTTAAAGGGCAATTAACTATATTATTTTTGTCTTAATGCTACTGTTTTTTATAAAGTAATTATAAGGTAATTCTACGTTGATAAATGTTTTGCTAGTTGATGACCATGAGTTAGTTCGTACTGGAATACGAAAAATCCTAGACGAAGTAAAAGGACTTAAGGTGGTTGGTGAAGCTAAAACAGGTGAAGAAGCCGTACAGTTTTGCCGAAAGAACGAACCTAATGTCGTGCTGATGGATATGAATATGCCGGGCATCGGTGGTTTAGAGGCAACTAAAAAAATTATTCGTTATGCACCTGATGTTAAAGTTATCGTGTTAACGGTGTATTGTGAAGAGCCTATTCCCACTAAAGTAATGCAAATAGGTGCCGCGGGTTATCTTACCAAAGGCGCGGGGCCTGATGAAATGATCAATGCCATTCGTGCAGTTAATAGCGGCCAACGTTATATTACGCCTGAAATAGCTCAGCAAATGGCGCTAAGCCAATTTAAATCAGTCGATGAAAACCCCTTTAGCACTCTATCTGAACGTGAATTACAAATCATGTTAATGATCACACGTGGTGAAAAAGTCCCGGATATTTCTGAGCAATTAGTCTTGAGTACGAAAACGATTAACAGTTATCGCTATCGAATGTTTGAAAAGCTCAATGTCGGTAATGATGTTGAGTTGACGCACTTGGCTATTCGCCATGGTATGTTGAAAACTGAAGCCCTGTAACCTTTGTCTGAAAAAACCTTGTCAAATGATGCGGTAGTCTTTGATCATAAAGCTTTTCTAGCTGCTGTTTCTGAACAAGCTGGGGTATATCGTATGTACGATATAAACCAAACAGTGATTTATGTTGGCAAGGCGAAGCAGCTCAAAAAGCGATTAGCAAGTTACTTCCGCAAAGATCTTGGTAGTAATAAAACTCGCGCACTGGTAAAACAAATTACCGCGATCGACGTGACCGTAACGCATACCGAAGGCGAAGCGCTGATCCTCGAAAATAATTATATTAAGAAATACCAGCCTAAATATAATATTTTGTTGCGCGACGATAAGTCTTATCCTTATTTATTGATCACCGACCATAAACACCCTAAATTAGGGTTACATCGTGGTGGAAAAAAAGTTAAAGGTGACTATTTTGGCCCATACCCAACGGTAGGTGCGGTATGGGAAAGCTTGCGCTTAATGCAGAAAATCTTTCCATTAAGGCAATGTGAAGATAGTTATTATCGAGCGCGAAGCCGACCGTGCTTACAGTATCAGTTAGGGCGATGCTCGGCGCCTTGTGTTGATAAAATATCACCAGAAGATTACCAAAAACAAGTCCAATTAGCTAAGTTGTTCCTCAAAGGTAAAAGTTCAACTGTGATTGAGCACTTGGTCGAGAATATGGAAAGCGCCAGTAAAGCGCTGAACTTTGAACATGCGGCAAAATATCGAGATCAAATTGCGACCTTAAGAAAAGTGCAGCAGCAACAGTTTGTTAGCGGTAGTGTTGCTGAGATGGATGTGATTGGTTTGTATCGTCATAAATCTCAAGCTTGTATTCATTTATTGTTTGTTCGAGAGCAAAAAATATTAGGCAGTAAAAGTTACTTTCCAACGGTGCCGATTGATACCAGTGATGCGGAAATAATTGCTGCATTTATTAGTCAGCATTATATTGGTAATGAGCTGAATTTAGGTGCTATTCCAAAAGAAATTATTATTTCGCAGGCAATCGATAATCAACAAGATATTGTGCAAGTCATTTCAAGCCAAGCGGAGCGAGAGGTAAAGCTGTCGCATAATGTGCGTAGCGAACGAGCACAATATTTGAAGCTAGCCTGCACTAATGCAACCACGGCATTAATGACCCGAAACTCCCATAAAGAATCTATGCAGGCAAGGTTTTCAGCGCTTAATGAAGTGTTTGAACTAGCTAATGGCATATCCCGCATTGAATGTTTTGATATCAGCCATACCATGGGGCAACAAACCGTGGCCTCGAATGTGGTATTTAACCAAGAAGGGCCATTAAAAAGTGATTATAGGCGCTATAATGTGCACGGCATCACCCCCGGTGATGATTATGCCGCGATGGCGTTCGCTTTAGATAAACGCTATAGCAAAGTCACCAGTGAAGAAAAAATGCCTGATATTATTTTTATTGATGGTGGCAAAGGGCAGCTGTCAAAAGCAGAAGAGTTTTTTGCCGGTGTAGATAAAGTTAAAACACCTTTATTAGTTGGGGTTGCTAAAGGTGAATCAAGAAAGCCGGGATTGGAAACCTTAATTTTAGCGGGTAGTCATCAATTGATCTCATTACCAGCAACATCTCCAGCATTACATTTAGTGCAACATATCCGAGATGAGTCACATCGCTTTGCTATCACAGGACATAGGGCTAAACGACAAAAGGCCAGTAAAAAGTCGACATTGGAAACTATACCAGGAATAGGGGCAAAGAAAAGACAAGCACTTCTACAATACTTAGGTGGCTTACAAGAAGTGCTAAAAGCAGACAAAGCGACCTTAGAAAAAGTACCAGGTATCAGTAAACTCTTGGCGGAAAATATTTATGACGCCTTGCATGACAATTAGAACGCGATCTGTGTAAAATGTGTTTTAACTCGGCTCACCTTTGATTAGATAACGATAAGAATATTAGACATATTATGTGGACAATTCCCAACCAAATTACATTATTTAGAATTATTTTAATTCCGGTTTTTATTCTGGTATTTTATTTACCTGTGTCGTGGAATCATTTTGGCGCCTTTGTGGTTTTTTGGTTTGCCGCGATAAGTGATGCGCTTGATGGCTATTTAGCGCGAAAACTTAATCAGTCTTCAGCCTTTGGTGCTTTTATCGATCCCGTTGCTGATAAATTGATGGTGGTTGCCGCATTAGTTATCTTAATTCAAGATTTACAAGTGTGGTGGATATCAATTTCGGCGATATTAATGATTTCACGTGAAATCTTTATCAGTGCCTTGCGTGAGTTTATGTCTTCACGTGGTCATCGAGATGTTATTGCGGTTTCACAAATGGGTAAATATAAAACTGCGGCGCAAATGTTAGGCATTATGGGCTTAATTTGGTACCCCACTTATGATATTCCATTAATTTTATTTGAATTTCCACATGAAATATTAATTTTTGCTGCTTATGGCTTTTATGCTGTAGCCACTGTGCTCACTTTTTGGTCTATGGTGATCTATTTTAAAGCGGCTTGGCCAGAATTAACCAAGTAATTTATCGTTAAATTGTCTGTTTTTAGCTAAAAAAACACCATATTAGTCGCTTTTTGAGCAGTCGAAATAAAATTGATATTAAAGGGTTGACTCATAAGTTTTTCAATGTAGAATGCGTTTCCAGTTGACAGGGAGTCAGCAGATGAAGCGGCTGTAGCTCAGCTGGTAGAGCATCACGTTGCCAACGTGAATGTCACGAGTTCGAGTCTCGTTAGCCGCTCCAATTTCTCTTTAAGAGAAAATCTAGGGAATACTATCTTACGGTAGTTTGTAAATAAAGGGCGGGTTGGCAGAGTGGCCATGCAGCGGATTGCAAATCCGTTTACCTCGGTTCGACTCCGGGACCCGCCTCCATTTGCCCGGGTGGTGGAATTGGTAGACACAAGGGATTTAAAATCCCTCGCTCATAGAGCGTGACGGTTCAAGTCCGTCTCCGGGTACCATTTGCCTACTTAGTAAGATTGTTAATACATATTGGCATATGTATAGAGTCAGTTTGATATATGAAGCGGCTGTAGCTCAGCTGGTAGAGCATCACGTTGCCAACGTGAATGTCACGAGTTCGAGTCTCGTTAGCCGCTCCAAATTTCAAATGATGTGTAGTCTTAATTAATAGGTGTTAATTAAGCAAATGAAGCGGCTGTAGCTCAGCTGGTAGAGCATCACGTTGCCAACGTGAATGTCACGAGTTCGAGTCTCGTTAGCCGCTCCAAATTTGATAGTGTTAGTGTAAAAAGAAAAAGTAAATCATCAATATTTACTATAAAAATACTTCTCGATGCCCGGGTGGTGGAATTGGTAGACACAAGGGATTTAAAATCCCTCGCTCATAGAGCGTGACGGTTCAAGTCCGTCTCCGGGTACCACTTTTGTTTAGAGATGTATTTAAAGTTCTACGAAGCGGCTGTAGCTCAGCTGGTAGAGCATCACGTTGCCAACGTGAATGTCACGAGTTCGAGTCTCGTTAGCCGCTCCAATATTTCAATCTCTTATTTCATTATCATGCAAATAAGAAGAACGTAGTTACCAAGATTACGTTAAAAATACTCCTCGTTGCCCGGGTGGTGGAATTGGTAGACACAAGGGATTTAAAATCCCTCGCTCATAGAGCGTGACGGTTCAAGTCCGTCTCCGGGTACCACCTTAGAAAATCTCAATTCTTTGCTCAATAACTATCATTTTATCTGTATCAGATTTTATTTTTTAATAAAACTTATCGCTTTGCCATGATTTTTTCAATATTCTTGTATTAATAATGCTATTGCTTGGCTTTAATATTTTTTATGAAGTGTCCGCTGTTTATTCGATGTGAAAGTTACATTTTTTAACAGAGTGGCTGCGTTTTGTCGCGTATTATTAAGTGTTTTTATTAAAAAATTTATTATTTTCAACAATTTCCGAGAACTTAGTATGACATTACAAAAATCAATTCTTGCAGCGGCCATTACATTGGCAACTTTTAATAGTTACTCTGCATCTTTTCAATTAAATGAAACAAGCGCTTCAGGCTTAGGCCGAGCCTTTGCTGGTGATGCTGTGATAGCAGATGATGCTGCTGTTTTAGCTCGTAATCCTGCCGCAATGGCTTTGTTTGACAAAGCAGCTTTCTCTCTTGCCGCAACCTATGTTGATCCTGGTGTAAATATAAAAGGCATTGATGCGCCAGATATCCTTGGGGCTGATTATGATGTTAGCCAACTTAAACAAGATGGTGTCGTACCAACAGCTATTATTCCAGCAATGTATTTTATTAATCCGGTCAACGATACATTTGCCTATGGTGTTGCTTTTAATTCGAATTTCGGCCTAAAAAGTGAATACGATAACGACTATGAGGCAGGCTCTATTGGCGGTAAAACCGATTTAAAAACCATGAATGCTAATATTAGTGGTTCGTATCGAATCAATGAGCAGCTTAGCTTAGGTTTGGGGTTAAATGTTGTTTATGGTGAAGCTGAATTAATTAGACATGCGGGCAGTGTACTGGAAAATGGCGTATCAATTCCTGGTGTTGGCCTAGTCGTTGCACCAGTGCAAGGCAGCACTGAGGTTGTCAATATGGCAGGTGATGATTTTGGTTATGGCTGGAATATTGGCCTTGTTTATGAAATTAATCAAAACCACCGTTTTGCGCTTACTTACCGTAGTGAAGTCGAATTAGCATTTGATGGTGAGTTTTCTGGACTGGGTGTGCAGGAGCAAGCAGCGAGCTTGTCTGTTGATATGCCTGCAATAGCTGAGTTTTCAGGTTTTCATCAACTTACCGAACAGTGGGCAACACATTACAGTATTATGTATACTCAGTGGTCGAGCTTTGAAAAGCTTGAGGCATTTATCGGTGATACGCTAGCATTTGAAAAACAAGAAAATTTTGAAGACAGCTATCGTTTTGCTTTAGGTGCAACTTATGATGTGAACCAAGATCTTGTTTTAAGAATTGGTATTGCCTTTGATCAGTCAGCTGCGGAAGACTATCGTTCAATCTCAATTCCTGACAGTGACCGATTGTGGTATAGCGCCGGTGCTACTTATCAACTAGCAAGTAATGACAGTATCGATTTTGGTATTTCTTATATCAATGGCGATAATGTGATTGTTACTGAAGAAGATGCATTATTAGGTAAATTACCTAGTTCTTTAGATGGCGTTGTTGGCAATAAGGATTGGGGTTTTAGCTCGGAAGGTAATGCCTTAATTGTTGCTATTCAATATAACAAAAGCTTTTAGTTAATTATAAAACTTTATGTTTTTGGTATTAAAGACATAACTTTAAGCACAATGATGACAAAAAAGCCAACCGAATTTAAGGTTGGCTTTTATTTTTACTATGTTCTGTAGGTATCTTCGTTAGACTGCTACGCTACTTACCACGTTGCTAATAGTCGCTTTGCTTGTTCTTTTCCTTGAAATAACTGCTGACTATTAATTGCTTCAATGAGGTGACCTTTGGCTTCTGTTGTCCTACCAAGCTTATCTAACGTGACGGCTAAATGGTATTTTATTTCGGCATTGTCATAATCTTTAGTCAGTGCGTATCTGAATAATGCTAGTGCTTCTAGGTGATTTCCTAAGCGACTTTCAATCCATGCATAGGTGTCTATAATAGCAACATTATCTTTTAAGTAAGAGTATGCTTGAGCAGCGTATTGACGGGCTTTCTTTTGTTGGTTAAGTGAAAAATAAATATTTGCTGCATTATTCAGTAATATCGGCAGTTGACCATGCTTACTTAATAGCTTTTCATAATTATCCGCGGCCTGTTGTAGCTGTCCTGAACTTTTATAACTATCAGCTAATGATATTTCTACAGCAATATCATCCGGATACTTTTTAAGCCAATCCTTTAAATAAGGAATAACTTGCTCTAATTCATTGATTTTTTTAAAGCTGCGGTAAAGCCCTAAAATAGCCTGCTTTTGATCAGAAAAACTCAGTGCTGTTAAGTAATGCTTCTTGGCTTTTACGATATTATCTAAGGTATAGTATAAATCACCTAATAATACTTGCTCTAAGCTTTTGCTGGCTGTTAATTTAGCTATGTTTTCAATTAAGCTTAATGCAAAGGCCTCATCTTTATTACTAATAACAAGGTTTACCAAACCGATATGAGCAGATACTGATTTTTGGTCTGCAACAATTGCTTTCTTGTATGATTGCATCGCCCCGACATTATCTCCTGCTTTCAATTGGGCTTGTGCAAGCGTTATATTAGCTGAAGATTTATCGGTAGATTTTTTAACATAATCTCTAAGCGCCATTATGGCTTGTTGGTGTTTATTTTGTTGTTGATATAATCTGGCGATCAATTTTAAGCTGTCTAAAGAGCTAGGATTTTGACCTATATACAAATCGGCAAACTCAGTAGCTTCAGTGAGTTGTTTATTAGCAACTAAGGTATTTACAAGTTTAGATAACACATAGAAATTGTTAGGTGCTTGGACATGTGCTTTATTAACCCAGAGTAGGGCTTCATCATAGTTATTTTCAAGTAAAAATATATTCGATAATTCTGTCATTATCAGTGGATCTTGAGGGAATTGTTTTAGTTTTTCATTTAAAAAAACTTTTGCACTTTCGAGATCGTTTTCAATGATATCCATTCTGGCTAAATGTATGATGGCAGCAATGTTAGTGTTATCAAGTAGCAATGCTTTAGTAAAGGCTACTCTTGCGGCGATTATTTTATTGTTCCAGCCTAATAATGCACCTAATCTTTGCTGAAAGTAACTATCGTTTGGATATTGTTGAACGAGTTCTTGTGCAATAGCGATCGCATCATCATAAAGCTTTCCTTTTTCGTATGAATCAATCAATAATAACTTTATTTGAATGTTATTAACTTTATTATCTTTTATGGTAAGTAATGCATCTATTGCTAATTGATACTCCCCCGACTGCATTTTACTACGTGCTAGATTTGTTATACCAATTTCAGAGTTAGGCTTTAATACTAAGACTTGCTTAAAGTAATTTTCGGCTTTTTTTACATCCCCTAGCTGCAGGTAGGTCATACCTAAGAGTGTTAATATGTCAGGATCATCAGGTTGAGATAAGTTGGTTTTTGATAAGAGGTTTTTGGCTGATATTGTATTGCCTTGTTGCAAATCAATTTGAGCAATCATTTTGACCGACTGTAAATGCAGCTCTACATAGCTGAGATATTTTTCTAGATACCTTTTGGCATCAACAAGGTTACCATATTGAAAGTTTGTCAATCCCGCGAGAAAATAATAATCAGGTGTTGTTTTCATTATTTCATCAGGAACTGCAGCTAAAGTAGCAATGACCTCAGTTAATTTTATATTAGCAGACTTATCACCTTCTTTGTTTAAGTTAGCATTAATTATTGCTTTCAAATAGCCTGCTCTTGGCTCATTAGGTATTTCACTAATGATGTAGTCTACATGTGCTTCAGCCAAGGCATATTCTTGTAAGCTAATGTGCAACATGGCTTTGGTTAATCGTGCTGCTAAATGTGTATTGTCAATTTCCAATGCTTGTTCAATCGCCGTCATTGCCCCTTGTAGTTGATTTGACTGTGCTAATATATTCGCTTTTAATATCCAACCATTAATGAAAGGTAGAGGTCCTGCGATGGCTTGCTCAACAAAGGTTAGTGCGCTATCGATTTTTAATGTATTAAGGGCTATTTGTGCTCTGCCAAGTAATGCCATTTGATTATCAGGAGAGAAGGATAACGCTTCTTCAAATGCACTGTCTGCTGAGCGCAACAGCTTTTGCCCGATTAATGCTTGACCTTTAAAAACTAATAATTCAGCCTCAATTTTATTTCCCCGAGTACTAGGTTTAGTTACACGTAAAACTTCATCGTACTTATGCTGTAATAAATAAGCATGTGCAAATAGGGTTACTAATCTATTTTGATCTGCGTTATAAGCCCTAGCTTTGTTTAATTCTACTTCTGCTAATGCACCATCACCTGTTGCTATTAAAGCTTGTGCCAATAAAATTCGAGAGGCTAAGTGATCTTGTTGTTTTTGTAGAGCATTTTTTAGATGAATTATTGAGGTTGTAATATCTTTATTTTGGTACGAAATTAAGGCATTTTCATAAAGTTTATCAGCGTTCTCATCTGCATTTGCTTGCCAGGAAAGTAGACTAGAAATAATGAAAAAGGCAGTAACTGTTTTCAATGTTGCTTTCCGGTTTGAGACTGTTGTTAGCTTTGCAGGTATATTTCTTTTCATTATTGGGCCCGTTGGTAACATTAAATTTAAAAGATTAGCTAAGTAATGATGATCAGTTTGAAATATGGTAAATACTTTTATTAAACTAGGCTAGCAAAATTACTTTATTTGGGGGGGCGTTTACAAACAATCATTTAATAAACTTTTAGTTTCGTATACTATCTATACAGATAAAGTTGCATTGGTTATGCTATTTAAAATGTTGTTTTAAATAGCATTGTCAGTAAAATTTACACTTGAGATACTTATCAATAATAACAATATCTGTAATAGTCTAAGTCATTGTTTTATTTTGATTTTATATTGTTGGTTCGATATTTGCTTTTGTTTATGGTTAAATACGGTGTAAAGACAACAAAAGCCATCACTTAAATAGTTGATGCGAAACTTGTAAATACGTTAATTGGAAAATTATGATGTCGATAATTACAAACAGTTTAAAAATGTTAACCTTCGGTGCTTTATTAGCCACTACGAGTGCATATGCTACAGATATAGCTTTAGATGGGACAACAGTTTCAGTAAATGATCGAGCAGACGCTGGTCAAGGTGGCTGGATTTATAATGTTGATCAGATGGATGTTTCTTGGGGAGATGATGATACTATTACTGTTGATGTTTTCACTAAGTTTGCATCTTCATATCGCGGTAGAAATAGTAACAATACATACAGTGATGGTAGTAATCATAAAAATATTATTTTTGGCGATCTCCTTATAGGAGCCAATAGTGCTAGTAATTCTGGCTTTAACTATGCTTTCTCATTAGGTGATCTTTACAGCGGTTGGAATACGCGTTTTAGTAGAATAGAGCGACTTGATCAAACTAATGGTGGACTTTATAAAATTAATGGCACCACCTCTGCCGGCAGTTACCATGGTTATTCTGATGATCGTGGTGCTGTATTTGGTCAAACAAAAGGGCATGAATTGAATGAAAATGCTTCTACGTGGTCATCTACCAATGAAAAAATAAGTTTTAGCTTTAATGTTAGTGGCTTAGATGCATTTAGAGAGGCTACTTCTTTATCGTTAAGCTGGGCAATGTCTTGTTATAACGATGCTGTCCATGAGACCTTTGCTGTAAATCGTGGCAATAGTCCGGTAGTTGATGTACCTGAACCGGCTACAATTATACTTATGTTACTTGCCTTGGCGGGTATAGCATATCGTCAGAGAGCTAAGAGCAATTTATTATCTGCTTAATTTTATAACTTAGCATGTAACTGAAAATAAATTTTTTGAAAAGCCAAATGCCTTTGCATCTGGCTTTTTTATTTGCGCTATTTGATTCGTTGGTTAATACCAATTCTACTAATACCAATTTTACTAAGTTTCTTCCCACTCAGTGAAATGTAAAAGGTTTAGCGGCACAGGTTCATAGTTCCAGACTGAACCTAAGTATCGACATCCATGCAGGCAAGGCATTGGTTGAAGATAATGGTTATTCTCGACAACTGCTCCTGCGTTGTTCTCAAACCGCTGGTAAGCGTTGAGAGAAAACAAACTCATACCTGTCTTCAGTATTGTTCAAAAAGTACAATACGTTTTAATTTATATTATCTTTACTTTATTAGTTTTTAACTCTAAGTGGTCAAAATGCTGTTTTTGATGTGTGTTTATTTGCAAAAAAAGATCATAAACTTAATGGCTTGGTACAATAAAATATATTTTTACAAATTGAAGTTAGCTAAAGTCAATAACAGCAGTTTACCAAGAAAGGTAGTGTTATACTTTTGACCATAAAAATATATTATTAATAACTATTTTACACTTTGGAGGTTTAATATGGCACAGCAAGGTTCGGGCGGAAATGTTTTAGCGGCAATATGTAGTTTTTTTATTCCTGGTTTAGGGCAGTTAGTGCAAGGCCGTATATTACCAGCAATTTTATTCTTTGTTTTTGCTAGTATTTTTTGGGGACTTTCGTGGTTAATTTTCCCGATAGCATTTGCAGTGATTACCCATTTATGGGCAATAATTGATGCGGCAAGGTACTCTAACAGAAACGGTCTGTGAATAAGCTTAACATAAATAGAGGTACTGACATGGCTAAATTATATTCCACCATCATCATGCTTGTATTACTAGTGGGCTGTCAGTCAGCCTATTATTCTGCAATGGAAAAAGTCGGTGTTCATAAGCGTGATATTATGTTGAACAGGGTTGAGAGTGCGCAAGTTGCACAGCAAGATGCTCAACAGCAGTTTACATCGGCATTAGAACAATTATCTCAACTGATAAGTTATGAAGGGGGGGATTTAGCAGCTCAGTATGAATTAATTAATGACCAATATGAAGCCAGTGAGTCGTCTGCACAAGAAGTTGCCTCTCGTATTGCCGCGATTGAGAGTGTGGCAGATGCTTTGTTTGATGAATGGAATGATGAGATTCAGCAATATTCTAGCAACAACTTAAAGCAGCAGAGTCAACAAAAGTTGAAAAAAACGCAGCGCAACTATCAAAGCTTAATTAAGTCTATGCATCGGGCTAAAGATAGAATGGCTCCGGTATTATCAGCCTTAAAAGATAATAGTTTATATCTTAAGCATAATTTAAATGCTCAAGCTATTGGTGCCTTGCAAGGCGAATATAAAACCATTAAACGCGATGTTGAGTCGTTAGTTGCTGAAATGAATAAAGCGATAGAGCAGTCACAACAGTTTATTGATTTGTTACAGCCAGAATAGTTTGTTAGGTTTTCGTATGGGCTACTGTAATTTTTGTGATGGTCGCCCGTTTTTATTTTAAATCAGGTAAAATACGCGATTATTTTACCGTCGACGTATTTATAGGAATGTAGAATGGGTCGTTATTTCAAACGCCTTAGTCAAGTATTAATTATTGGTTTTATTGCTCTTTATTGTCTTATTTGGTTACTGTCTCCACTTGTTATTCGCTCTATAGTTAATCATTACGGTTTGCCAAAATCTCTATCACTCACTTCTACTTCTAGTCTTCGCTATAACCCATTTACTGCTCATTTAACCATTAGCGACTTAGAAGTGAAAATTAACGAGCAAAGTAGTGCGCTGAAATTACAAAGCCTAGAGGCAGAGGTGGATTTACATCAATTATTGTTTGATAAAATTTATATCTCTGAATTTAATCTTAAGGGTATTTTTATTCCTGTAACGGTGAATGCATCATCATTTAATGTTGCTGGCATTGAATTAATGGCTGAAAAGGCAACCTCTACAGCAACTGAACATGAAGCAGTTACAGAGCAAACGGGTGCCGACTTTCCTTATCAAGTTATTTTACCTGAGCTTAGCTTAACCGATGCGCATATAGCGTTATTATACTTTTCAGAGACGCATAATATTCAGCTTGATTCACTTGTTTTGGAAAATATTTTGCTTTCAAAAAATGAGCAAGATCTTAAATTAAATTTACTGAGTCAGTTCAATGGTGCGCCAATAGAAATTGCGCTAGATGGACGTTTATTACAGCAACAAGGTAAGCTTAATATAAATGTAAAAGCCCAGCAGGTAGCATTAAAATCTGCACAAGCTTTTTTGCCTTCATCAATATCTTCGCTTGATGGGCAAATTAGTTATTCCAGCAAAATTGCTATCGAGCTAGCTAATGACAGAACCTCAACCGAGGTTAGTGATTTATTACTGGTTATTGAAGAGCTCAATATTGCGCAAGAAGATTTTAACCTTGCTGTTAAGAAGCAAAAAATTCAAGCAGAGTTACTCACTATTTCATTACAACCGAATAAGCCTATTAGCATTAATACTAGGTTAGATTATATTGCCAATGGTATTTATGCCAAGTCGCAAGTCAATGAGTCAATCTTAGCAGATATATCGCGTATCAAGGCTGACAATATTGCGCTAGATTTTGATAATAACATTGCAAAAATAAATATTGAGCGCAGTGAATTTAGTGATGGTCAGTTTTCGAAAAATCAACAAATAAAGATGCCAGCACTGGCTGCTTTCAATCAACTTGTCATTAATGATCTAGTGTATGCACCTGAGCTTATTGCTGTTGATAGTATTACTTTATCTGGGCTTGTTAGTCATCTTCTATTAGATAAAGACAAGAAGCTAGCAACCTTAGTTGCTTTGTCGACCGCCCCTGAAAAAGTTAATCAGAAAAATGACAACCTTGATACTGTTCCAGAGCATAATAAACCTGAGCTTGATGATGCAAATCAAGCACCTGAACTAGCGTTTAAACTTGGCCAATTTACCGTTATCGATCCGGCGGTTATAAATTTTAAAGATGCTAGTGTTACACCTAACTATGAACGTGACCTTGTCATTAGTCAGCTTTCTTTATCTGATGTTGATAGCAGAAAACCAGAGCAAGAAGTGTTGTTTAGCATGAAAGCAAAAAGTGATAAATATGCATATCTAGATATAAAAGGGCGTGGTTTTCCTTTTGCATCTGAGCAAAAATTTACTTTAGATGCAGCAGCTAAAGAAGTCAGTTTACCTGGTGTCTCTAGTTATATTAAAGATGCGTTAAGGTATGAAATTGAGAGCGGACAGCTTGATGTCGTTATTAAAGCTAGCTTAATAGCAACTAAACTCGATGGCGATGTCGATTTGTTGCTCAGAGGTATAGAGTTTACTGCTGCAGATGATCATGAGACAGGCACGATAATTGATCAAACTAGCGTACCATTTAATGTCGCTTTAGGGATGTTAAAAGACTCAGATGGTAATGTTGAGCTATCGTTGCCATTAGCCGGTGACACTAGTGCCCCCTCATTTGGCTTTTCAGGCTTTTTAACCTTACTGGTTAAACAAGCGACTATGTCAGCGGCTAAAGATTATTTAATTACAACATTTGTTCCTTATGCGAGTGTGATGAAAGTAGCAATGGCGGCGGGTGAATTTGCTCTTAAATTAAGAATAAATGATTTAAATTACGCGGCCGGTGAAACAGAGTTAACGACTGAACAGTTAGAGTTTAGTCGTCAGATGTCGGTGATGTTGGCAGATAGAGGTGATGTTAACGTCAAGCTTTGTGCTATCGCAACGGCAAGTGATATTGAACTAGAAGATGTATCAACAATACATCAAGCTGAGAATATTGAACGCTTAAAAGCCATATCTCGACAGCGTGCTGAAAATTTTAAAATACACATGGTTGAGCAATTAAACGTGCCTTCTGCGCGGTTATTATTTTGTACACCGCAAATAGACAGCTCGAAAGGTGCTAAAGCCAGAATAAAATTTGTTATTTAGAATAAGGCCATTAAAAGCGACTTGTCGTTTATTGACATAGTCAGAATGCAATTCTGACTATGTCGCTATTTTATTTATGGTTGCACAATATTCCAACGTTAAGCACTGCATTCTTTGTTGTGCTCAACACTAACCTTCGAGTCTGCAAACACTTAGGTACATCGCTATGTTGTTAACTAAGGTATTAATACCAATTTTACTAAGTTTTTTCCCACTCAGTGAAATTTTAAAGGTTTAGCGGCACAGGCTCACAGTTCCAGACTGAACCTGAATACCTACACCTATATTGATTGAAGATAATGGTTATTCTCGACAACTGCTCCTGCATTGTTCTAATGACTCACATCCCTGTGAGAACCTTATCGAAATCAATAACACGGCCTGTAAGCTCTGAGTGGGAACAAACTTAATAGACTTGGTATAATTATTTAACATTACTGCTTAGGATAAAGCTCGCTTTTTATGACGTTTACTTTTAAGGTATTAAAAATACTAAATATAATTGGTGCCGATTGAATATTAATCTATCTAGACTGTTCAATATCATTAGCTTTGAAATGGTCCGCTTATTTAAAACTAAACGCGGTTTATTATCGTTATTAGCATTTGCTACTATCTGGTTTATTATCCTTTATTATTTTATCAGTTCAGCAGCTGATATCGTCAATTCTAATTCCTTTGAGAGTATGGCATCAGATCTCTTTGGTGCTTTAGGCTTATCTTCTTTATTAGAGTGGCCAGTATCAGAATATGCCATTTATTGGCTAGTGGCAGTTTATTTTTTCCCTATGTTTGCCTTATCAGTCTGTAGTGATCAGATTTGTTCTGATAAGCACCGTGGCACATTACGGTTTTTGACTTTGCGTTCAACTCGAACAGAAATTATTTTGGGGCGATATTTAGGCCAACTGTTTATTATTGCGGTATTAATCGTGATGACCGCATTAGCTACGGCGGTTTTAGCCAGTATTCGTGATTTAAGCCTACTGTTAGCAAGCTTACAGTTGGGCGCTAAATTGTCATTTGAAGTGATTATTGTTGTGATGCCATTTATTGCCCTTATGACATTATTAAATACTTGGGTTCATTCGGCTAGGTTTGCAATAGTCGCAGCCGTACTTTTTTTTAGCTTAGGTCCGTTAGTTATTGCTTTTATTAACTATCAATTCGGACAGGAGTTTTATCTCAATTTATTATTTCCAGGTGAGCAAATAGAGAGTATTTTATCTCAAAGTGGTGTTGTAGCAAGTCAGTATTGGTTGCCTTTAATACAAACACTTGTGTTACTTTTTGCGAGTAACTTAGTTATGAAGAGGGCATCAATATGAGTTTAATTATCGATGTTAAGCATGTGACCAAACGATACGGTGACAAAATTGCCCTAACTGATGTTGAGTTCTGTTTAGAAAAAGGTGCACCAGTGGCTTTAGTTGGCCCCAATGGTGCAGGTAAAACGACACTATTTAGTTTGTTGTGTGGCTACATTCAGCCATCATCAGGCAGCATTAGTGTTCTAGGACATGCACCAGGGAATTCAGCATTATTCGGCCGCTTATCGGCCTTACCACAAGATGCTCAATTAGATCCTCGATTTTCTATTGCAACTCAATTAAGTTTTTATGCACGTTTACAGGGGATGAGTAGTAAGCGCGCAAAACACGATACGGCGAGAGTTTTAGAAATGGTGGCATTAACCGATGCCAGTAACAGCCAGCCAAGTGAGCTATCGCACGGAATGCGAAAACGTGCGACCATTGCACAAGCTTTATTAGGTAGTCCTGAAATTGTTATGTTGGACGAAGCAACGGCAGGTCTTGACCCTGCAAACGCGAAAGAGATCCGTGCTATTGTTTCTGAGCAAGCTGGTGATGTTAATTTTATTTTAAGCTCTCATGATCTTAGTGAGCTGGAACGTTTATGTGACCAAGTTCTTTATCTTGAAGCAGGTCAGTTAAAGCAGCATCGTTCAGCTAATATTGATGATAGCGTTAGGTTTATCACCCTCAGAATGAAACAAGACTATCCTGAAATTATCGCGACAGTTTTACAATTGCAAGGGGTGAATCAAGTCACTATGACACAAGATAAAGAATACTTACTGACCGTAATGAACGGACAAGACAATGCGAGTATTGAAATGGATTTACTCCTGCTTCTGCAAAAAAATAATTGGTTATATGCGCAACTAATTAATGGCAAAACGCTAGAAAATCAATTGTTTTAATCGCTTATACTGATATTGTTGTACTGGGCTAGAACGTAGCTATGCACAACGTAATTACCTATCAATAATACCAATTTTACTAAGTTTCTTCCCACTCAGTGAAATTTAAAAGGTTTAGCGGCACAGGTTCATAGTTCCAGACTGAACCTAAGTACCGACATCCATGCAGGCAAGGCATTGGTTGAAGATAATGGTTATTCTCGACAACTGCTCCGGCGTTGTTCTAATGACTCACATCCCTGTAAGAACCTTATCGAAATCAATAACACGGCCTGTCAGGCTTTTAAAATCACCCTCAGGGAGCTTACCAGGCCGATAATTTCCTTCGTATAGAATAACTATATTCACAAAATGATCGTTGTTCTCAAAACGCTGGTAAGCGCTGAGTGGGAACAAACTTAATAGACTTGGTATAACCTTGGTTTGAGTGTTATCTTGAACCAAGGTTGTTATTTTTGACTATTTACTTGCTGGTATATATTCACCTTCTAAACTTGCTGGTATTTGGCCATTAGATAAGTTATTAAGCCATGTTAGGTAATGATCATATGACATGGGTTTAGCATAGTAATAACCTTGACCAATATCGCAGCCAAAACTGCGTAATGTTGCTTCATCTAAGCTACTGTTTATGCCTTCTGCAACAACTTCTAAGCCCAGCCCTTTAGCCATTTTTACTGCCGCTTCAGCAATAACTTTACGCTTTTCATCACTGCAAACGTTCTCAACAAATTCTCGGTCTATTTTTAACTCTTGGAAAGGGAGTTTATTAATTTGTGATATTGAAGAATAGCCAGTACCAAAATCATCAATACTAATGGTAATGCCAAGGGCAATAAGTTGTTCTATGGTCGTTATCGCTATATTGCTTTGGGCAAAAGATATTGACTCTGTTAGTTCAAAAATCATCTTCTCTGCTCTAATATCACAGCGTTTAATTATTGTAGATACATCGTCAATAAAGTTTGCTTGAATAAGATCTTTACCACTGATATTGATAGATACCATATGGTTAAGCCCGGTGTTTTCAGTGAGTGCTGCTTGTTGGCGAAGTGCTGTTTCTATTATCCATAATGTTAACGATGGCATTAAGCCAAAGTCTTCAGCAATGGTAATAAAGACATCAGGTGAAATATTGCCAAGTACAGGATGCTGCCAGCGAATTAAACATTCACTACTGCAAACTTTATTTGTTTTTAAATCTATCTGTGGCTGATGAAATAACTCGAAGCCCTGAGCAGTTATTGCTTGCTGAAGATCAATAGCCAACTGAATTGAAGAGTGATTGTGTTGGTTATTTTGTGGTGAAAAGTAAGACCACTTATACTGTTTTGATTCTGCATCATTTGCGGCGATTGATGCATTACTAATGAGGCTAGCACTTGAACTGCCGTGTTCAGGAAAGTCGGCTAAGCCGATATAGGCTGATAATGGCAGTTTAAGGTCTTTAATGTAAAAAGCCTCATTAGCGGCGAGTTGGATTGAATTAACGGTTAACTTAATATCTTGTTCATTACGTGTGTTATCAATCACCATAGCTAGGCTAGAATTTTCTAAATAACAGAGCTTTTCATATTGATCAGTAATACTTAACACTGCATCATTAAATCTAAACAGTGATGATAATTTTTGGTTTAAGTGTTGAAAAAATTCAATACGAGTTTGTTCATCAATGTACAGCTCGATGCGTTGAAACTGTTCTGGTTTGATCACTATAACCGTAAAGTCTTGATTATCTGCTTCTAAAATTTGGCTGATTTTATGATCTAAATTTGTCTGTCTAGGTAAGTGGTTACTTTGATGATAAGCAATCATAGTCAGTTTTTCTTGTTCATTTCGACGAATACGATCAGCCAAAGCAAATGCCATAAATGTTACTTCAATCATGATACCGAACAGGAAAGCATTAGCGGTTAAAAAACTATATTCAAGTTTGTTTAGTAGCACCATAGGTTGAATAACAGCGCCAATTAATAACGGTAACCAAGATAAAAAGTAAAAACGTGCCCAGGAAAAATCATGTTTTAAACGATTAAAAATCAGAAAGAGTGCAACGATATAAAAAACTGGCTGTAAGGAAAAAAACAGTTTGGTTTGTGCTAATTCATCAAGTACAAGGGAATAAAACGCACATAAAATTAAAATGCCCGCTACTATAAGTGAGCATTTATAAGCCCAGTGCTTTAAGCGGTCATAACGGAGATAATAAAGGGTAAACAGCAATAAAAATGCAATAAGCAAGAAGTCTGCAAATATCAGGTACTGGTTAAATAGCTGCATTACCTGATTGGAAAACAGAAAGTAGCCATAACCTGTTAATGAAGAAAGTACCACAAAAGCAGAAATTAAGTAGCCAATATACAATAAATAAACTTTGTCTTTACCAGCAAAAAATAGCACTAAGTTATATATTGCCATAATGATCAATATACCGATAAATGCCCCATATACCAGTTGCGATAGCATTTGCCGCTGTTCAAAGTCTTGCGCAGTAAATAACAGTAAAGGAATATTAGGTGGTCCAGAGTTCTTAAGCTGAATAAGGTATTCACTATGACCGAATTGATTGAGCTGTAAACGGGCGTAAGGGGATATCTGTTGATTTAAATCTTCTAAAACTAACTGCTTATTATATATTACTGTTGGTGGTGTTAATGCATTGAGTTCGTAGATGGTAAAGGTTTCAAGTCTACTGTGCTCAGCCATCAGTATCACTGGCTCATTGTGATTATTTTTCATTAAAATTTGTTGATTTTCACTCGTTGACCTTGATATTTCACCAATAGGATAATGCAGAGATAATTTTATCCAATAACTTTGCTTTGCTAGTGCATAAGGTATTGCATTTAAATCACTGTCGGTGAAGTTAACATCATTCAAAACACTATTGAGCGTAATGGTGTTAGTTTCATCTATGTAATAACTACTCGTGATAGTAAAGCGACTATTGTTCTCAGTAATGTTTTTTTGGTCAATATCATAGATAAGAAGAGAAAAACTAATAACGATGCCGACTAATAGCGTAGTAATTAATACTGTAGAGAACCATTTGCTTAACTGTGAAAATATCAAAAATAAATGCTCATCTGAGTGAATGATAAAGTGTTGGTGTATTATAAATAATGTTTTGAGATGGTAAATATTTTCTCATAAACATGACCTATGATGAAATTCAGTACCTAACTTTTCGTTTTTGGACTATGTTGTTACTAGCGTTGTCTTTTAAGTGGAGTTTAGCCTATACATACCTTATCTTAGACAAATAATGTAAAAACGGTAAAGACTAATACTTTTGTAAGATTATAATCTTCCTATATAAAATAATGTAGCAGAAATATTCATATCAAGGCATAGTTTTATGAAATAGTTAGTTGATTTTTTAATGTAAATACCAAATTAGCTATTTTATGGCTATCGATTTAATAACAAGCGATTATTGATTGCTTGTTATTAAATTATTTTAAATAAGTATAAATGCAAGGAACAGGAAGCATTATGTTGAATATGGATTTCACAAAGCGCGTAGTTATTCACACTCAAGAGCAACATTGGCAAGCGAGTCCTTTACCTGGAGTATGGCGCAAACCGTTAGCGCGTGAAAACCGTGAAAGTGGTCATGCAACCAGTATGGTTAAATATGATGCAGGAGCAAGTTTTCATTCTCATAACCATCCTTTAGGAGAAGAAATTTTTGTCCTTTCAGGTATTTTTTCGGATGAAACCGGTGACTTTCCTGCCGGCAGCTATTTTCGTAATCCTCAAGGCTTTATCCATGCACCATTTAGTAGAGATGGCTGTGAACTATTGGTAAAACTTCACCAATTTTCCCCGTTAGATACCCAGCGCATATCTGTTGATACACAACAACAAAAGTGGCAACAGGGTAATGGTAATTTAAAAGTTAAACCTTTGCATTGCTTTGAAACTGAATCTGTTGCTTTAGTTTTTTGGCCGGCAGGTGAAAAATTTATTTTACATCGTCATTATAGCGGTGAAGAAATATATGTTATTAGTGGTGAGTTAATTGATGAATTTGGCCGTTATCCTACTGGGTGTTGGATTAGAAGCCCACATTTGAGTCAGCATCAACCATTTGTAGAGCAAGATACATTGATTTGGGTTAAAACCGGCCATTTAACTCAAGGCTAATTGTTTTCAATACTTGAATTCAAACCAGAGTCATTGAATAATGGTTTATTGTTATAGTATTTATCATCCGTCGATTTATTTGAAGAAAAAATAGGAATTTATCTGTGGCTAACCAACCTGACTTATCAACTGTGAAATCGATATTGTTTATTTGTATGGGCAATATCTGTCGTTGCATATAAATCAATGGCTTACGTGCATTCCCCAATGATTCCCCAACGATTCCCCAAATGAGCTACTTTATTTGTAAACTTTATATATTTCATTACTGTTTTAAATGAATGTTTAAAAGTTTATAAATATTGGGGTGCATACCTGAATGTAATAAAGTAATTAAATATTAATTTATTGAATCTGACAGTCGCAAAGGCCACAATAGAAGCGGTCAACAACAGGGGGGCAGTGTACAGAATAGCTAGACCTAACCTTACCCTAATAGACAACTAATCCACCATTCATCAATTTCCATATTCTTATATAGCTATAATATATTTAGTCTTATAAAGTACATGTTTTCGATTATATTGATTTCTAGAATGAAAATAGAGCGTGCTGAAAAAATTTTACAACTTCAATTAGATTGGGTCAAAACCGCTGATGCAAAGGTTCCAGCTCTATTTGCAATAAATATATCTATGCTAGGAGTGCTTTCAGCTTTAGCGAAAGCTGCCACCTCATGGTCACTAGTTTCAGGCATATTTGTAGTTATTTGTGCTTCACTATTAATTTATAGTATTGGCAATATGGCATTTACAATGTTCCCTTCATTGCTCGGCCCAAATACTTCCAATTTATATTTTGGTGGAATAGCAAAACAAAGTAATGAAGATTTTCATGAAAAAATAAAACAATTAAGTGATGATGAATATTTAGATGATTTAATTAATCAAGCATACAGAAATGCTGAAATAGCAAAAAGTAAGTATGGGTATATTAAGAAGTCATCGGTTTACTTATTATTGAGCTTTCCTATATGGCTGCTTTCAATTTATTTAATTTATACATAGATAATTATGACTCTCAGAAACGACTTGGAAGCCCAAGTTAATAAAATTTTTAGTGAACAATGGTCAGAACGTAAAGGCCAAAACGTTCCTTCAGCTGAAGCTCTGCGATTATCGAATGATGCCGTTAAACTTCACGCAGTCGTTTTATATGCAGATTTATCCGAATCTACAAAGTTGGTTGATACTAAAAATGACTTTTTCGCAGCAGAAGTTTATAAGACTTACTTACACTGTTCAGCCAAAATAATTAGATCACAATCAGGGGAAATAACTTCTTACGATGGCGATAGAATTATGGCTGTTTTTATTGGTGATAGAATGAACTCTAGGGCAGCAAAAGCGGCTCTTCAAATTAATGATGCAAGATTGAATATTATAAATCCCATCTTGAAAAAGAACTATCAAAGTTCTAATTATGAAGTACAGCATACCATTGGCATAGATAGTTCTGACTTATTTGTAGCAAGAACAGGTATACGAGGGTCAAATGATTTAGTTTGGGTTGGGCGTGCAGCAAATCATGCAGCAAAACTTGGCAGTCTTTCGAATGATTACCCTACAAGGATAACACAAGAAGTTTATCAAAAGCTAAGTGATGACTGTAAGTTTACTAATGGAAAACCTATGTGGGAGCAAGTGACTTGGAATCCAATGAATAGAACCATCTACAGGTCAACTTGGCATTGGTCAGTAAGCTAATACCTTTAAACTGAATTTCCGCTTTAGGTTAAAAGTTAGCATCAATTCATGGACAGCTATGAGCTTATTATTGCCTGTCAGTTTTAGTTAAGCTCTTATATTTAGCTACTAGAAATATAGTCTAATTTGTTACTACCTTATTAAATACTATCTACTTTTTCCCAATCACAACCACGAAGGTCATCATATTCATCAGTCATTTTCTCATGTTTATGCCCTAATAGTTTTTTTGTATTTACTCCTTGATCTTTATACTCCCGTTCAGATAATGATCTTAATTCATGGAATGAAGGAGGCTTCAAAATATATTCAATACCAGTTGCTATAATAGCTTTGGCGAAAGTTCTTGAAACTGTATCTGCATGTAACGGATCACCCAATTTATTTACTGCTCTAGCCGTAGTATGGTGAAGTACGAAAGGTGAGAATTTAAATAAGTTAGCTTTATTAATCACATCACCGACAGATAAGTTGAGTTTTTCCAGACTTAAACTTAAGGGTATTCTTAATAGGTTTCCTGTTTTCAGTTGAAATACACAAAGCTGATCATCTTCAACGAATGAATAAGGTGCATATTTTACTAAATCAGCAAAGCTTGTGTAATCATTATTAACAAAGTGGTTTGGATTTAGCCTGTATGCCTTATAACGTTCATCCCAATCTTTACCTTTACGTTTTCTCATTAAACATAAATCAGTTCTTCGTTGCCCTGTTATAACAGCGAGTAAAGCCGATAGTCTATGAGGTTCATATTTATAAGCCTCAATAATTTTTTCAAAATGAGGAAAGCTTAAGCGTTCACGTTTGACTTTTGCATCAGGGTTTATTGTCATAGATGCAATATTAACGGTTATGTTATCAATACCGTTGCCAATAGCTATTTTATAAATATCAATATATATAGATCGAACAGATTGAGCCATTCGATTTTGATCTAATTTTATATAACTATTAAGTAATTCAGCAATTTTACGGACATTAATGTCTGCGAAAAATAAATCACCATGAGCCTTATGAATAGCCATAGTAATATTTTTCTTAATTTTGAAAGTATTCGGCTTGATTTCTCCATTTTTTAACTTTTTTCTACAATAAGATAGATATTGTTCAAGCCACACTTTTAATTGAATACCTGTGCAGGTATTTGATGGAGGAGTTAAAACTCTATTTACTTTTGCATTGGCGATCTTTCCATATAAAACTGCATTTAGCTCAATAGCCTCTTCTTTAGCTGCAACAATATCAGACCCAAGACTGTGAAATTGCTTTACTGCGTCAGGGAACCTAGGATCATTAAAGCGAGGATCTTTATACTGGCAAGAAAAGCCTGTCTTGCTACGTTTGTCTTTTTTAATATATAGGTTTTTTATATTGTGCGCGTTTAAATTGTTACGTGGTTTAGCCATTATTTATAATCCTTTGAGTTCTATTATTTAGCTTAAAGTTTACTGGTATTGACTGTTTTAACTCTTTTAAAGCATGTTCTGTTCTTTTACATTCAATAGTTTTCTGAACATAAGTAGCATTAGGATGAACTAGCCAACTTCCTCCTATTTTTACTGGAGCAGGAGTTATCAAATTATTTCTCGCCCATTTATTCAAAGTGCCTATACCGAATTTTTTACTATAATTTTTTTCAGCCCATTCAAGTAATGTAATTTGTTTCATTGATGATACCTCTTACTTAAAAAAGTAAATGGATTTGCATTACCTAATAACTTAATTAAATTAAGTATACACCTTTTAATTGTAACTAACTGATTTTGTCCAGGTTTGTGGTTTTTTCTACACGTAGGGTTAGCTATTGAATAGCTAGATAGTGGGGGTGGATGTTTAAAGTTTTTCATTTTTTAGACCTCTAATATTGAAATTTTATAAAATTTGAATATAGGAGGGCGTAGAACAAAATTATTAGTTTTTTGCCCTCCTATATTCTGCTTGATTTTGTTTAAAAGCTTGCATTTGCAAACTCCTGTTTTATGTAAAAAAGTTTTGTTTGTTTATCTTCTAATTTATCTACATTTTCGGTTCTCCAGTATTTTTTAAGTTGTGTTATTTATGATTTTTCGTATTTTGTAGCACTCTTTAGCCATCCCTCACTTTCAAGCCATACCATCATTTCGTACTGTGCCTTATTACTGAAATCAGGCTGTAAAGTGATATTCGTTAAGCCCCACATTAGTTTTTTATCATATTTGTCCAACTTATATGATGCTTGATAAAGGTTGACACCATAATTCTCATTACAACCTGAGGCTGCTACCTATGCTAGTAAGTGATTAGACGAACATCGTCCATTTTTTTCGAGCTGATTTTTAATTTCTTCAAGTGAAATCATTATAATTACCTCGTTAATTTATTAAATAATGAGCTTAAGCTGCTTGGTTTAAGTTAATGTACTCATATGCTATGAGCAAATAGATAGTTAGCAATCCTGTAACATCACCATGTTCGTTGTTTACGGACATACCTAACTCTGTACATACCTGAGTGTAACCTCTGACTAGATATGAAAAGCACCCAATGGCTTTCTTATCAACTTCCGCTAAGTCGAGTTCATCAAATAGAACATGTAGCATGGTTATTATGTTTTCTATTTCTTTATTATTTTCTATTAGCTCAATTGGCATATTCTGAAAAGTTTCTGTAATTAACTCGCAACCATGCATCATTAAATTAACAACCCTGTCAGATGTAATTACCTTAGTGCCTATGTATTTACGATGTTTAACGCTAATTTTTTCCATTGCTTTTTCTGAAGTAGCTTTTGTAACTTGCTTCAACATTCTTTCGTAATCTATAAATGTTTTCGCCTCAGGTGTTATTACCGAAATTTTACTCGTGTGATGTCTAAAATCTTTTTTCTTTGTATTCATTTTTTGATTTCCTATGTAAAAATTAAATTTTATTCAAGAAGCCAAAAAATTTGACCTCTTAGTTTTTAAGTTGATAGAACATCGTCATGTTCATATTTCCTGTTTTATAAACGTTTATAAAAAGACTTTACTGAAATTATTTAAAGTGAAGCCTTAGTTAATTCGATATAGATCTTAACAGAGTTTTTTTTAAAAATGAAATCACAGTCGACTGATTTTGTTGGTTTTTATCTTTAAATACGGGGCTTTTACAACTTTTTTATTGACATTTTATTTATTTCAGTGGTAGAAATTGATTGACAATTAAATAAAAAAAATGGTATTTATTTTTATGTTTTTTAACAACGCCTTATGTTGATTATTGAACGTTTTATTAGTTTGTTTTTGATGTTTTTTTTATTATTTATGCAAGTTTGAAATATTTTGTTACACTTTTGTATGTTTTATTTTGAAATTAATGTTTGCATTATCTAATTACTATTGGGTTGTTTATAAAGTGACCAATTGAATGTACTGAAAATTAATTATATTTTGGAATATTGCGTATGTTTATTGTACTTTTGGGATTTATATCTAATTTATTTGACTTAAAATATCGTTCAAGCAATTCTTCTAGCTACTGATCTCGCAACACGATTAATTGTTGATTTTTGAAAATGATCTGTTGCAGGTTTTGTAAGTTGCTCAATTGTTTTATTAATGTGTCCATACGATTTTCTCCCTTTATTATTTTTTAATCGGCTTATCATCACTAAGAAACTGAGTCTGTTTATTATTAATTAATGCTTTTAAACAAGCTTTATGCTTTACATAACCCTGTTGTAGTTTTTCTGAGTGCTTGTTGGTTATTCTGGTAAGTTCAGATTCATCACTGGCGAATAGCTAGACGCATTATTTTTTTGTGTCAGGTTAACCGACTAAATTAACTCCGTTTGTTATTTCTTAATAAATAATATTTTCTAATTTATCCCTTATTGATAAATCTTCAACATCACTTAAACAAAAATGAATATTCTCGTCAGAACAAGTCCCAGATACAAAGACCTTGGTTAAATAAACGGGTAAATTGACTTTCGTATCATTCCTTCTTTTTCTTGCTGGTTTGTTTGGTTCTATCGCTGTTACTGGACTATCTAATAAAATAACGCCATTGCAGATATTTGAGGTGCTCTCATTATTAGTTGAATCAATGTAGCGTACACGGTATGAGTGAGACTCTAGGATTATTCTGAAGTGTTTTAATAGACTGTTTTGTGGATCAATAGCATTAAGTTCGTGCATTGTTTTTATAAAATTACGGTGAGATTTAACAAAATCTGAAATTAATTGAATTTTATCGAAATGAGTATCACAGTTATGAATTCGATCTTTACCTTGAATTTCAATGTCTTTAGAGTATTTTATCATTTCTGTGTATGAAGTAAGGCCAAGCTTTCTTACGCTTTTCGCTCTACCTTTATTTATATATATTTGTGTGTCAGGCTGGAATGATTCAAGGATCTGAATTGGTTTTAACGATCTAAATTCTGGTTTTTTCAAGCGTGTTTTTTCATCTCCCTGATCTAAATCTTCAGTATAAGAAACTGCAAAATCATGGATCATTTTCTGGAGTTTTATTAGTTTCACAATATTGAAATTTTTTTGATGATCGTCAGAAGAAAGGTGATAAACATATTTATTGTACTGTTCATCATTATCAGTTTTTATTTCAATTGCTTCCTCTTCAAGCTCAATATGAATAAGTGCGATTGACCTAAAAAATAGCTTATAAAGTGACGGTATGGGATTACTCTCTTTATTGACTATTAACTTAAAATCCGTCTTAAGTATTGAAATAGTGTCTTGTTGATATTTCTTATTGTGTCCTCTTAATTGAGATGCGTAGTTTGTGGGTTTCATTATTTTACCTTATATAATAGTAGGTTATATACTTTTAACCTATACCTACACAATTACATAAGAAAATTATTTTTCAATAGTAAAACTGAATTAATTTTTATTTATTTTGGTATGTGACTCATTTTTGTTTATTTTATTCGTTTCTATGATGACTCCTGTAGTTGTTGTATAAGGTGCTGGTTGTGAATTAAAGAATCTTGCAAGCAGTTTTGAAGTTTCTGATTTTGCTTTAGTAATTCGTCTATCTGTGAGTTTCGTTTGTTTATTAGCATCTGATTGCTTGAAATGATCTTTTGCAAATCGTGCAATATTTTTAATTGCTCTTGATATTTTGTTAATTGCGTTACTAAATTTTCCATTGTTTTTCTTCCTTGATTTTATTTTTATATTTTGTGCTTTAGTATTTTTTTGACGTTGAATATCATTTTGTTTATTTAATGCTTTAGTACTGTTCTGATATTTTAAAAATGACTGTTTCAGTTTTTGGGCATGCTTATCTACTATTCTCGTCAGTTCCTTTTCATCATCAAGTGAAAAACCTGAACCAGTCTTAGAAGACTTCAAATTGTGCCTGTAACGGATCATTTCATTTATTGAGTCCTCTCCATAGAAAACCCCTTTTAATCTTACTGATACGCGCATCTCATCGTTTTTAATCGAAATGTAGTTCTTACCAATGCGATTAACATTAAAGCCAAGCTGGTTGAGATGTTTTATAATTTCATCCCTTGAACCAATTTGATTATCAGCAACCTTTTCTTCTATCAAAGTTGTAAGGCAACTTAATCTTTCTTTACTGGTTTTTAGCATTTTAAATGTATCAATGATGGTATTGGTTTGTTTGATATCATTTGGGTTTTCAAAACCATGCTGGTTATTAATTTTCTTTTGTAATAGCTGTAACTTTTTTAAATATTCCCCTTTATGAGATGGACTGAATCTAACCATTTTGTTACTGTCATACCGCATATTTGATAATAAAATATGAATTTCATTATTCCCCTTATCCTCATGTTTCACCGCTAAAATATTGAGAAATGGCTTTGGAATTTCTGGACAATAAACATCTAAAAACTGCTGAATAACATTTTGTTCTATTTCAGGTGTCAGTTTTTCAGAATCAATACCAGAAAAAGCATAAACAAATGATAAATACGGGTGATTAGCTTTAAATCCACGCATTTTATTGAGCCAAACATTTTTATCACCATAAATACATTGAGCGGTATGATCATCTAAACGGTCATTTAACAGGTAGTTTGCCATGACTGTAGGTTTAGCCTTTGCTGAGCAAAATTTAGCGATCATAAACACCTCTAATATCACATAAGGCACAATCAATACTTAGTAATGTGGCATTAATCTCATTCGGGTCAAAATCTTTATAATCGTCAATTGCTACTGTATTTATGTGTTTGGCTATTTGATTCATATTTTTAAATGTTGCTGCTAATTCTGCTCTGAGTTTGTTTATTTCACTTAGCCTTTGCTGTTCCAGAACTGCCATTACAGGGTCTGGTTCTGTAATAATGATCTTTGCTTTACGCATTAATATTTCGAATAAATCATTATAATTAAGTCCAGAAGCATGTTTTAAAGAGGTTATGAATAAATGCATATCCTCAGAAAAACGCATCGTCAATCGCTGTGTTTTTGTATCGGGGACTAAATGCTGTTTTGATCTTTTTATCTGGTTCAAAAAAGTTGTGGCAATAAAACTTTTTATTTTTTTGTATTCTGATTTGTCTTGAGCTTTAAAGCTCAATTCACACAGTATTTCACTATTCTTGCTGTTGTATTTTGCTGTTTTTATCTGATATTTGTATTTCTTCATTTCGAAAATCCTTTTCGTAATTCTTAAAGGAGCATGAGGACTATCCTCATCAAGAAATGGCACACAGGCGAAGCCGATACGTGTGCCATTGTTTACTCTTGCCTTTACTAAAAACATATCCTAATAAAAAATTAATTCAAATTAATAAAAAATAATCCAGCAGCTTATCGCTTTTTATTTTTTAAGATCTATTAGCTATTGCAGTTTTTTAATTTTTTGCAAGAGTGATAAGTAACTAAGGATGGTACTTATGAATATACAAAAACAAATAAGAGCCTTTACTGTTTCAGATGAAGAAGCAGTACAGGCATTTGAAAAATTAACGCAGAGATACAACTTACAGAACCGAATAATTGACAGATTTATTTATGTTATGACACAGGATTATTCTGAAATTTGCGAAGAGCTTTATGAGCGTGGTGAGTTATCCCACGATCAACAATCACGTTTTGAATGTTTATTGCTTAAGATAAAAAGACAGATAGTTCGGTTTTGTATAGAAGGTGCTGAAACGAAAAAATTATCAGCTAAAATAAATAGATTAACTGATCTTTTTAAAAGATTAAAAAAGTTTATGTCTCCAAAAATGAGAAAAAGAGTTAAAGATAATATTTTTAATTTACATGTAGATTTGAAAAGAAAATTTGAACAATTACAACTTGAAGCAATGGATCTAGCAGCAATTGAGTCTGAACATCAAGTATTAATGGAAAGATTAGCACCGAACCATCCAACATTTATATGGTACAACTCGAAGTCTAAAAGTTATGAGTTTAAGCGAATTGGTAAAAAGTATAAGAAAAAATAATTTATAGAAAATGTATATTAGCAATAACCATATTTAATCAGTAACGTTGTTAATCATAAAACAAAAAATACAGAAATAAAGGAGAGATCATTAAGTGTGTTTTTTGTTTTCTACGTAGTGCTAATTATTATTAACGAAAACCAATAATCTTTAAAAAAATAAATTTTTAGCTTACGGTCTTAATCTTAAAAGACTTTCGTGTGTTAATAAGTAGTATAAAACCTAAATGTTCAGTCTTTTTTACTTAAATTGGTTCCCTACGAAAATAACATGTTTAAGCGTTTTCTTCCTACGAAAATTACATTACACTGTTTTCCTTTGCTAAATTCATATCATATGTAGATGGAAATGTTATATAAAACGACCACTTTAAAAAATTTACCCATGCATAATGTGTTCAATAGAACTTGTATTTTTGAACCCGTGGTCAAAAACAACCAATCGTTACTTAGAAAAAGAGAATATTCCGACACAGTTTACAAGGTTCTTATAGAAGGTTGTTACCTAAATTGTAGTGTTGATTATCCACTGTTTGCAATTTTAATCGCTCAGTATATCAATAACGTGATTGATGAAGTTGATAATCCTATAATCACAACTATACCTTTAAGCATAATTGTTGACTCTATCGGTGTTTCAGGTGCAGGTAATCGAGATGCTAATTTTAAAAAAATTTATGGTAGCTTAGCTCGATTAGAAAATACCAAAATTTCATATATGAACCAAATATCTAAAAAAGTGGTTGAGGGAACATTAATTATTAACTCTGATTTAGATTTTAAAAATAAGTCGTTAACTGTTCATTTTACGCAATTAATTTTAGATTTATATAATCTAGAGTCGATAAAAGAATCTGAAGTAAAATTTATGAACATCCAGCAATTAACCGAAATAGATACTGAGGGAGCAAAGGCACTATATAAGTTTCTAGTAACTCAATCTAAAGGGTATATAGATTTTACTTTTGAGCGTCTCTCAATGGTTTTAGGTTATCACTATAGGACTGTAGCAGGTAAGAGAAATGCAAAACCAGAAGAGAGAAAAATACCGCTTAAAGATTCGAAAAAACGTGGATATATAAAAGAGGCATTAAACATCTTGAAAAGTAATGGAATGATTGCTGATTTTCATTACTATGCAAAACTTGGCCACTACAGAATGCTACAAACGGAGTATTATCCCGATATTGTTCAAGATATAGATATTCACAAGCTAAAATCAAATATAAAACAAATTAAGCAAGTTAAGTTCAAAAAATCGAAATCGGCTCAAGATGATGATTTCCCATTTGATCCAAAGAATAATTAGATTAATTGAGAAGCAGGGCATGCTTTCATGCAAAGAATTGAATACAAAAGAGCAAAAGAAATTATTCAGGCAGAAAATATCTAGGTTTAATTATTAACAACTTACTGATTTTAATATTTTATTTTAGGTGTACAATAAAATGTATAACAAAGAATTCACTTAAGTAGTGAATTCAAAAGGACACAATCGAATGGATTCAATCAGTAATAACCCTGATGTTACAAGCTTAATAGTAAAATGGTCAGAGGGTGATAAACATGCTCAAGAGCAACTTTATTTATTTTCATACCAAAAGTTTAAAGAACTAGCTCGTAAAGTAAAAAATAAAGTAGTGGAAAAGCACGGGGAAGAGCAATTTTCTTTAATGGATGTTGCCGCGAATACAACTTCGCTTGTCCATGATGCTTATATAAAAATAAGTCAAAGTAAAGAAATTGACCACCCATCCCGACAAGCCTTTTATAGTCATTTTAGCCAATCAATATATTCTATTTTAATTGACCATTCTCGTAAGTTGCTTGCTGGAAAAAGACAGAATAACTATCAAAAAACAGATTCATCTCATCAAATTGAAGAGAAAGAAGTGATTCAATTGGAACGCTTAATTGAACTCGATTCTGAATTGAAATTTCTAGCTAAATCACATAGCAGACAAGTCAGAACTTTTTTACTTAAATACGTTTGTGCGGTGCCTCATGCTGAAATAACCGATATTCAGCAAGTTTCAGCATCCACGGTTGAAAAAGATTTACTGTTTGTTAAAAGCCAACTATCCAATAAACTTTCAAAATAAGAATAAGAATAAGAATAATAATAAATGAATAACCTATATCAATACTTTAGTGAATTAATTTCACTGACTTCAGATGAGCAAAAAAAATATTTAGATAATAATATTTCTGATAAAACTATCCGAAAAGCATTAGAGTCTATGTTATCTAATCAAGCATTCGATTTTACGGCATTATTTTCAGATGGTATGTCACTGAGTAATGATTTGGTAAATGGTGATAACTTTATAGGCCAGAACATTGGCAAATATGAAATTACATCATTGATTGGTCAGGGAGGCATGGGTTGCGTATTTTTAGCTAGTCGTGTTGATGGTGAGTTTGAGCAACAAGTTGCTATTAAGGTTATTCCTAAAGAGTTATTTCAACAAACCTCAGAGCAATACTTAAATCATGAAGCGCAAAGCTTAGCTCAACTAAACCATCCCAATATCGTGCCTATATTTGATGCAGGAAAAACTGATCAAGGTGCGGTTTATATTGTAATGCGTTATTTAGATGGCTTGTCATTAAATCACTATATCAAACAGCACTCTCTTGATGATAATTTAAAATTAAAACTGTTTATTAAATTATTAGATGCTGTAAGTCATGCTCATGCAAACCAAATTATACACCGAGATATTAAACCTCAAAACATTCTGGTTGATAAAGAAGGTGAACCATCGTTAGTTGACTTCGGTATTGCACGTTTAATTGATGATGGTACAAACCCTATTAATCAAGCATATTTAAAAGCTTTATCTTTTGCCTATGCCAGCCCTGAACAAAAATCAGGCGGTAAAGTTACCACTGCTTCGGATGTTTTTAGTCTAGGTCAGGTGTTAAAATTTATCATGACAGAGCAAGATCCAAATTTATTAATAGAGGAGGATTACACCGATAAAAAACTGCCTGAATCAATTAAAGCTATCATTAAAAAAGCGACTTGTGAAAATGTGGCGCAAAGATATGAAACAGTCGCCCAGTTTAAACAAGACATTATTTTATTTATACAGAATAAACCGACCCAAGCTTATGAAAATAAATTACACAACTTTAAGTTGTGGTTTAAACGCAATAAAGTTGCTATAGCTGCTTCTGCTGCTATTTTTACAGCAATTACCTTGAGTGGCGTTAAAGTTTATAGCTCATCCGTGGAGACACAAAAACAGGCTATTTTAGCTGATGCTAATTTAAAGCTTGCTGAAAACATGCTCAAGCAAGTGGATGTGAAACTTTCAACAGAAACAGAACGTCAGCAATCATTAGTGGATGTTGCACAAAGTATAAATATTAAATTATTACCAGAAAAACAGGCTGTTAGATTAACCAAATCACTGGCTGATGCATCTAAAGCAATCGGTAATTATGATGCATATAAGGTATATGCTAATAACCTATACCAACTTACTCAAGGTAAGAGTGATTATAAAATAGAGCATGTTTTAGCGAGAAAAATGCTGGTAGAAGTGGGCGTTTTATATCAAAAATTTGACCAAGCTAAACTAAATGTCATTGCTTTAGTAGAGCAGATAAAAGAGCTTGAGGATAAAAATGATCCAAGGTTAATTGAATTATTGGATTGGGAAATGAGAACACTTGATCCTTATTTAGTCAAATATGCTCTTAAGGTTTACCGTGACATCAAACCATTTTTATCTGCAAAAACCACCATTCAGCAACTTAATATACAAATGTTTGATACGTATGAATTGACTGCAAAAGGTGAGTTTATGGTGGCTATTAAATCATCAGAACAAACATTAACATTTGCTCAAAAACATATTAAGGATATTCCGATCCGTTATTGGGTGAGGCAGTTGATTATGTGGGATACCATTCAAAACGCACATGATGAACCGTCAGACTTTAGTTTATTTGAGGCTAATGTGATGAAAGGTCTAGATGATATGGAAGTCTTGCTAGATAAAAATCACCCCGTAGTAACAGCACTTGCGTTAACTGTTATTAACCGTCTCTCAGCTCGTGAAAATAAAGCAATAAACAGTTTAATTGAGCATTTTAAAGACATTAAATTAGAAGCGTTAGTGCCTTTGTTTCAAATTGATAAAGGCATACAAGATCTCAATACTTATATAGACAACTCTCAGTATGAAAAAGCGTATAGCTTAATTCAGGTTTTATCTGATCGCATCCCATTAGCATCAGCGGATTCTATTCCTTTATATCAAGTTTTTTCATACTTTGTGCATGACTTTAGTCGTTATGACTTAGTTTATAACAACCACTACAAAATAATAAAACTCGCAGAAAAAAATAATGACTTATCAACATCTTCTCATTACAACTCTGAGCTTTGTTATTTCCTCGTTAGTAAAGGAGTCGGTAAAGTAGAAAATAACTGTAAAAAGGCTGTTGATGATGCGGTTGCGCTATATGGAGAAGACAGCTTTTGGACATTAGAAGCCAAAGGCACAATGTTGAAATATTACCGAACAGCTAAGATGACAGATCAAGCAAAAGAGTCATTTGAAGAACTTTATGCAGCTAAAGATAAATTTAAAGGTACTTGGAAAATGGCATTGATGGCTAATTTTGTTATGTATCATCTGGGTATTGATGAAGTTGAAAAAGCGCGCATTTTTTTAGATGAATATAATAAAGTAGTTGTTGAACTTTCTCGTAAATACGGCATTGTGCAAAGACTTTATAATTCTCATGTAATGCATGCCGAAGGGCGTGATGATGAGGCAAGAGAAGCTATATCAATTGATATTTCTAAGTTTTGTAAAATGTGGCCTTATGACCATTCGGGATTAAAAGAAATCAGACGCTTCAAAAAAGAGCTTGGTATAGAGCCATTTGATACTTGCCCTAATGCAACAAAGTGGGAAGATATTGTAGAAGACGAAAATGTTATAAATCAGATTTATTCACTGTAATTGCTTATAGTAGTAATTGCTTGTAGTAGCTAAAACTTGAACTGTCACTTTGGATCTATAAGTTGGAATGAAACCTGACAGTCGCAAAAGCCACCATTGCTTTCTAGAATCACAAGTAATGGTTTTTCTTATATAATTTGTATTGTCTAAAGTTTTGAACCATAGTTTAAATACAAATAAACAAGGAATGTTTTACTATGAATCAGGATGAATTTGATCGTTTAAACCACCTCTCAGAAAAAGCTCTTCAAGAAATGGCTACCGATAATGAATTAGAAGAATTCTCTCAACTGCTGAATGATTGGAATCTATCTGTAGAGTTGAATTTATTTAGTGGCCTTCATAATAATATTCTTAAAAGCGACTAACATCATTTTTAAGCCATACAATGAACATTTCATAAAACACAGGTTTTACCTATCCAACAATTCATCCAATGACTGGCAACAACGCCACCATAGCCGTCAGTCATTATTAAACTTATGTCTTATTTACTCATTTCTATTTACTACATTTTTTAATCAGTACATTATAGTGTAATCGTTCGTGATTTAGCTTATTAGAAGGAACTAGGTATATGAGTGAAATGTTAGAATTAACTCTTTCTTACAATGGAAATGATGCAAATAATCATGAAATAGATCTTTACGATGTATCGCAAGCATTGATTGGTTTTCAAAGAACCTTAGCACTGACAACACACCTCGTTCTTAATAATAAAATAATTACCCAAGCTCCTGCATTAAAGAATGCCAAAATATTAGCGTCACCAGCGGAAGAAGGAAGCTGGAAAATAAAGGCTGGTGTTGTACTTACAGGAGCTTACTTTGCTACAACTATCCCACAAAATACTGTATTAGGTCACGTTGTCTTTTCTTTGTATGATTATGTCGTTTCCGAAAGCTTGGGGTTTCATGTGGATTTTAATAAGTCCTTAGGTAAGTTGTATGAAGAAAATCAAGTTAACAATTTAAATATACCAATCATAAAGCAACATCAAGCCGACTCTTTAATAGAAAAATGTTCTACGGCAATTAAAGAAATTCATAGACCAATATTTAAAACAGAATCAGCAACATCAGCTTCAATTACAGCCAAACTTGGTAATAGTATCAAACCTATTAATGCTAATTTTTCGATCGATTCGTATAACTATATTGATGAAGTATTTGCGTAATATCATGAAGCCGATCGGTCAATACTATTCAAGCCGATCACTTTTTTGTCTGCCAGTAGACCTTAGTAAAATCTAACTTGAGTGATCGCCATCAGTCAAGGAATTTAGTTTTTTTCGCATCGATTCGCCTTTTAATTCCAACTTTATTGCTCCGTGAACAAGCCGATCTAGGATCGCATCAGCATGTGTCGATTCTCCGATCATTTCATACCAATTTTCTATCGGTAATTGGCTGGCAATTAAGGTCGATTTTGTGTCATATCTCGCATCAATTAATTCCAGTAAATCACTGCGTTGTTGAGCTGTTAATGGCTCTAATCCCCAATCATCTAGGATCAGTAAATTGGCAGAGCTAAGCTTGTTGATCAGTTTTCGATAACTACCATCGGCTTGCGCTAAGAACATCTTTTCTAATAGCTCTTTAAGCCTAAAATAATAAACGCTACTCCCTTGTTGGCAGTGGTTTTGACCAAGAGCACAAGCGAGGTAAGTTTTGCCACACCCCGTTGCTCCCGTGATCAAAATGTTTTGGTGAAGGCGTAGCCATTCACCTTGTGCTAATGAACGGATCTGAGTTTTATCTAGTTGTCGTGCTGCGCCATAGTTGAGTTGAGCAAGCGTACCGCCAACTCTGAACTTTGCTTGTCGAGTTAGGCGGTCAATTTTACGCTGATCACGCTGAGTTATTTCATGGTCAAGCAATAAGCTTAGTCGCTCTTCGAAGCTTTGTTCAACGTAGAGATTGGGTTGCTCATATTGCTGCAATAGTGCATCACGTATACCGCTTAGCTTTAAGTTACTTAACTGGTTATTGACTTGTTGATTGATATTTTGCATAAGATTTCCTTTGGTTTGTTAGTTTTGATTAATGGTAATAGTTGTTGCCGCGGATATTTTTATGATCAATATCTTGTAGTAAATCACCTTGAGCTTGTGGCAAGGGTTGCTTATCCAAGCCCTTTTCTAAAATGTTTTTTACTTGTTTTACGCGAGTAACACCTGTGGCTAATGCGCGATGACAGGCTGCTTCAAGACGTTGGTCAGTAAACTTCTTACCTAGGCTTAATAACCCCATACAAGCACGGTAGCTTTGCTCTGGATGCTTTTTAGCTTGCATCAATTGCATAACAAACTGCTCCGTTGAACCACCGAACTTAGCTGCCCAACGTTCGAACCGTTGTGGTGACCATTGCTGCTGCTTTTGATGAGCTATTGGCATATGTAGATCAAGCGTGGTGTGTGCACCTTCTCGGTGTGATCTTGGGTGAACGGCTACTTGAACACCCTGATGGTAAAGTGTCACCAGTTGACCTGTGGCATGGGCTTCAAGCTTTTGTTTGATCAAGGTATGAGGTACTGAGTAGTAGTGTTTTTCAACTTCGACATGATAATCAATATGCACGCTTACTTGTTTGACTAAGGTGTAACTGTAAGCCTGTGTGGGTAGTGGTTTGAGAGCAGGTTTATCAATGGATTCAAACTGACTGAGCCTTGAACCAGGGTGCTTCTTCATTTTCCGCTGGTTTAAGTCGACAAGCAGTTTTTGTATCTTTAGGTTTAATTGGCGCAAGCTAAAGAAGCTTTCATTGCGAAGCCGTGCCATTATCCAGCGTTCGACAATTTGCACACCCACTTCTGCTTTGGCTTTATCCTTGGGCTTATAAGGTCTAGCAGGCACAATGACCGTATCATAATGTGTCGCCAATTGTTGGTAGGTTGGATTTAAATCAGGCTCATATCGACAAGGTTTAGTTACCGCACTTTTTAAGTTGTCAGGGATTACCAGCTCTGGCACACCACCAAGAAACTCAAAACAGCGAGCATGACTCATCACCCAATCTTCTAGCTTTTGGCTATACGTTGCCTCCGCATACGTATAATTAGATGCGCCCATAACTGCGACAAACACTTGAGCTGTACGGTATTCACCTGTACTAGCATCAACAATATTCATAGTTGGGCCGCAGTAATCAACAAACAGTTTTTCACCTGCTTTATGGTTTTGTCGCATGGACGGTTTTTGACATTTAAGCCATGCCTTGTACTGTCGGCAGAAGTGGGTGTAACTGTAAAATCCTTCCTCGTGTCGCTCTTTGTATTCTTGCCAAAGCAGCAATAGCGTCATGGTTTTGGGTCGCAGCTCCTGCTGAACTAACAACCAGTCAGGAATACTAAAGCCTTTTAGTCGGGGCTTTGTTTTGAAGAATGCTCGTTGCAGAGAATGATCATCCCATTTTTCATCAAGCGGCCAGCAAGTGATACCTAACTCTGCTGATTTACAGGCATATTTAGAAACAATTGAAGGTGAAATAGATAAGCTGTTTGCTATCTTTCGATGACTGAGTTTACAGTCGTATTTTAGTCTTAAAATCTCTTTAAGTTTACGCATTGAAATAGGTGCCGTTGGCATGGTTATTCTCATCATCAAAAATGAAAAGAATAACGGTTAGAAACACCTACTGGATAGACAAAAATGAGTATAAATTGAACGATACCATTCAAGCCGATCACTCAATACCATTTTGACCAAAAAGTGATCTGCATCGATGGTATTGAGTGATCGCGATGGATAGTATTAAGTGATCGGCTTAGATGGTATTAGGTGATCGCGATGCATGAGAATATGCAGTATTCATGAATACAGCACCTTGTATCATAAAAGGTAGGATTTCTAGTTACAACAGTAACACTTTTAAGGGGCGAATATATTCGGCTGAAGAGGGGCGTCCCATTTCCTTCGAGCTACAGCCATCGGCAAAGGGTGACTATTCACTACAATTAATAATTGCGAGTTTAAGTGCATATACACGAAATAATTTTGATGATGAATGGATAGATTTATATTGTGTCGTGCATAAAATAACAAGCAGGTCAGGTCAACTCAAAAGCTACAAAATAACTTCAATCAGTCATGATACAGCTAGTCTGGTTACTCAATAAAGTGAATAGTTAATGCATTGGTCAACTACATGGGTTTTAAACCGATACTGTTATGTCATTTTGCATAACTAAGTGAATATAAATTGGAGTTGCTTTAACCTAATGACTCAACAGAGATGACTTTATTATATACGTCGTTGTTATTTATAAGGTTTATTAATAAAGGAATGAAATGTTTTTACATAGTTTAAAATTAGATAACTTTAGAAGATATGAAAAACTAGAGGTTGAGTTCAATTCTGGTTTAAATTTATTAGTCGGTGAAAATGATTCAGGCAAGACGGCGATCGTTGATGCGATTAAATATGTGTTAAACACTCAAAGTTATGAGTATTTCAGACCTTGCCTAGAGGACTTTTACTTAGAATCAAGTAAAGGTGAATCCCAACGAACCACAGAATTTCGCATTGAGTGTACATTTAAGGGATTTGATAAACACGAAGCAAAGCACTTTATTGAGTGGCTTGGTACAGATAATGACAAAAAATATTTTTTAAATGTATGGATTTCAGCTTCAAGAAAAAATGGTAGGGTCTTTTACGATTTTAAAGCGGGTAGTGACGATGAAGGGTCTACAATTCATGGCGAAGCTCGTGATTTGCTAAGAGCAACATACTTAAAACCACTTCGTGATGCTGAGAGCGAACTAACACCTAAGAAAGGCTCTCGCCTATCTCAAATACTTTATAACCATGATATTTTCGAGGATGAAGAGAACAATAGATTACTTCGAATAATGTCCTTAACTAATAAGGCCATCGAGAAGTTTTTTACAACACATAAAGGGAAAGACTTACTTGAAGATATAAACACATATCTTGATGGTTTCTCCCTTGAAAACAACAAACTAAATTCAAGGTTTAATGTAAGTGATAGCTCCCTAAAATCTGTTTTAGAGAAACTATCTCTCAAACTATTCAATCAGCCTCTATCTGAGAACAACAACCATGGTCTTGGTTCACATAACCTGTTGTACATAGCCGCAGAGCTATTACTACTAAAAAAGAGCACCTATCAAGGTTTGAAATTGGGACTAATCGAAGAAATTGAAGCTCATTTACATCCACAAACACAAATCAGATTAATTGAAGCTATCCAAAAAATTAGTGATGATAGTCAAATTCAATTCATACTCACAACACATAGCACTAGCTTGGCGTCTAAAGTCAAATTGAAAAGTATAATCTTGTGCAAGGGAGGGAACCTTTATCCAATGGGCAAAGAGTACACGATGCTGAGGGAAGGAGACTATCTATTTCTTGAACGTTTCCTTGATTCAACTAAGTCTAATTTGTTTTTTGCTAATGGAGTGATTCTAGTCGAAGGAGATGCAGAAAACATTCTTTTGCCTTCTTTTGCAAAAAAACTAGGTCGTGACCTTTCACAACATGGTGTTTCTATCGTAAACGTTGGTAGTACAGCATTTTTACGCTATTCAAATATCTTCTTGAGAAAGGATGACAAAAAGTTAAATCTCGATATTTCATTGATAACAGATGTAGATGTAAAACCGTCTATTCATGAAGATAAACAAACCAAAAATAAAAAAGACGCAGAAGGGGGGAATATTAAAGATGGAGAAGGTAAGAATATTAAAGTAGATATGACCCCAGAAGAAATTGAAGCTAAAAGAATAATGACAGCTCAAGACATTCGAAATAAATTTGAAGCACCAGTAACTACTTTTGTTGCACCTCATTGGACTCTTGAATATAGCATTGCTAAAAGTTGCTTGAGTGAGTTATTCCACCAAGCTGTTTATATTTGCCATAAAACAAAGTCAAAGGACTATGTATATCAAGAAGATGAAAAGGTGATATTCATTGAAGATGCGAAAGTCGAATTTAAAATGTGGAAAGATGAATTAAGCGATGATGAAATAGCTTACAATATCTATAAGAAAACCATGCTCGACAAGCAGTTATCAAAAGCTGTAGTAGCTCAAGTTTTCGCAGATTTGATCATTGACGCTGACTTTGATGGCGTAGAAGCAGATGAAAACCTTTCCTATCTTGTAGATGCTATTAAGAATGTGACGGGCAAATAAGTATGAACTTGATAACAGATCAAGATATTTTAGATGTAGAGAAAAAACTATCCTTAAAGTTTGATGACGGAAGTAAGGCGTTTATCAAATGTGCTGTTACAAAAGATATACAGGCTTGTCCTGGCGCAGGCAAAACTACTTCTCTGGTAGCTAAGCTGGATATACTTGCTTGCAAAATGCCATTTCCGAATAAAAGTGGAATTTTAGTTCTGACTCACACCAATGTTGCTGTTGATGAGATCAAACATAAGCTCGGACTTAATGGGAGTAAACTTTTAGGATATCCCAATCATGTAGGTACATTTCAATCTTTTGTGAATAAATACTTGGCAATCCCAATGTATGTAAAACTTTTCGGTAAAAAACCGAAAACAATAGATTCTGAAATATTTCATGAAAAGTTAGTTTCTTTAATGACCTCTCATTGGATAGGAAGGATTTTATTAGAGCGATGCCAAGAGAATAAGTTTAAAAATGTTGAGAAATTTCTTGATAACTTGGAGATACATGACACCAAAATTTCGTTAAAGCTATCTGGAGGAAGGGAAAAAATAATGGTTTACAGCAAAAAGCCATTTTATGCCCAAATGAAATCTTACCTTAAAAATCAAGTTGTAAATGAAATAATCTCAAGAGGTTATTTGACATATAATCATTGCTATGAATTTGGAAAATCATACTTAGAAGAAGTTCCTGAGATAGCGAGTGTCATTAGTGCAAGATTCAAATATGTTTTTGTTGATGAGACACAAGATACAGATAATAAACAATTTGAACTGTTGAGAATGATTTTTGAAAACTCGGACTCTATCATTCAAAGAATTGGTGATAACGACCAATCTATATTCAATTTTGAAAGTTCAGATGTATTGACATGGGATGTCGATGATGATCATATTAATATACCAAACACAAAGAGATTATCGCCAAAAATATGTAAGGTCGCCAGCAGTTTTTCAATAACAGACCATAAACTTATTAGCTATAGCAAAGTAGAAATTGATCCTGTAGTCATAGTATTCGATGATGAAGATATTGATGAAGTCTTACCTAAATTTGCAGAGTTAATTAAGAGTCACAACTTACATTTGGAAGATAACCCTATATTCAAAGCGGTTGGAAATATAGGAAAAGTTAATGATCGTCATACAATACCGAGCTATGTTGATTCACATACCGTAAAACCTCCTGAATTAGTCGGTGGAGACAATCTTAGATATATACTTTCCAATAGTCACTGTGAAGTTACGCCTTGCTTTATTAATAATATTTATTGGAACTTGCTAGTTCAATACGTTGATGAAATAGGGATAAAGAATGAAGATAAGGCTTTTTCCGTAAGGACATTAATACACTACATTAAGCTCAATAGTAAAGTGCTTCACGATGAACTCAAACTAAACTCTCTTAATATATTTGAAGAATTGCCCTATGAGACAGATCTTAATCTATACCTTGAAAAATCAATTCAATCTCTTGCTAAATTCTTAAATTTTAAGTACGAGAAAACTCTACTAACCAGCTTACTTATAAATTATAGACCAGCAAAAATTAAAGAAGAACCAAATAAAACTTCATTCATTGTTGACGGTTCACCTATAGATATTTATTTTTCAAAAATACATAAAGCTAAAGGAGAAACCCATACTGCAACTTTGATTTTGGAAACATATAATAGAACCTACGACTTACATCAACTTTTGCCACTTTTAAAAGGAAAACGTCAAAAGAGCGCTATAGCAAAGAAAAAAGTGCTTTATGTGGGCATGACGAGGCCTACACACTTACTATGTTTCGCAATTCACAGGAGTTTTACTAACTCAGCCAATAGCCTAGTCAAATTAAGTGATCAAGATTTGGATCAAATTAGAGAGAATGGATATAAAGTTATTGTTTTAAATAAAGAATAACTTTATATGGTTTGTTACATACTACATATTTGTTTAATATTCTTTAAAGTTGATATGAAGATCTAATACGATCGGCAGCTTTGAGCTTAATGCTGGCAGTCAGATTGAGTAAACCCTGAGGTTTTGAATTGTTAGGTCTAGTCTGAGTTAATACAAATTACTTCTTTATCATCCGATCCCACAAAAGTGAGTGTTAGATTAAATACACTCACTTTTAATAATAAATCATACCTTAATAACCTATACCATTAAATTATCTAAATGATTTTACGGGTTTTTATTTAAAATACGTACCTTCCTCTATCGCTCCACTTTTTATAAAATATCTTTGTTGACTAAAAATGATTATTTATAAAAAAAGTTAGATAAAACAATAATAAATTAATCTTTGTTTTCTGTTGTATCAAAATAATTTTCATTAAAAAATTGATTCATATCAACGGAATATTCTTGAGCAATAAGAAATAGCTGATTTGCATTAATGCTATTTTGACCTGTTTCGAATTTTGAATATTGTTGGTTAGTAATTTCTAAAATATCAGCAAAGCATTGTTGGCTTTTTCCTAGCTTCAAGCGTAGTGATTTTAGGTTTTTACAGATTAATTCATCAGCTTTAACACTATCAATTTTTTGCATTTTTTATAATTTAATCAGTCTATTATTGACAGCTAGACTAAATTTATTTATAAAGTAACGCTCCAACCCTAGGTTGGAGGTTGTTTATTTATAACAAGTTTGTATAAAAACAACTAAAAAACACTATTTTATTATTCATGGAGAGAACATGCTTAAACTTTTAATCCCCGTTTTATTACTTAGTTCTGGCTTAACTTTAGCTCAGACACCAAAAACAGTATCTGATGTAGTCCAGCTCCAAGGCTCTTACAACGCAACGATTGAGCAAGTACAAAAAAATGTGGTTAATATGTATGTGCCAGATGGAGGAGTGGCTGTGCTTGATATAACAGGACAAGATAGGTTTTTAAGCTATACAAAAAATACTACTTACATGAAGGTAGAAATAAAATCTTCAGGAAAAACCGTTGCCATTAAAAGTGATGTCGATGATGGATATACCTATTCTCTTGCCGTTGAAACACTATGTGGACGTTCAATTTCCGTTAACATTATTGGTATTTCATCAAAAAACACGCCCGATAAGATAAAACCTAAACTACTTATTTCAGCGCCAAGCTGTTAATTAATTTCTTCAATAGCGCCTTTCAAAAATTAATGATTTATTACAGGAATAGATGAAAATATGGAAAATCAACAACTGATTAATTACAACCGAGCCGATGCTTTGAATCACTTTAAAGTGATGAATAAACTAGGTGCTACTTTTTTTATTCTATTTTTAATTGGCGCATTTTTACCTTTAGCAAATTTAGGGGGCTGGTCTAAAGAAACTTTTAACCTCTATACCCTTGCTGAGCCAGTCTTTCTAATAGTTCTGGCTGCAAGTGGTGCTGTGGTTTATTTAACTGGCATAAGTCGTTTTACAGGCCGAGTAATATCGTTATTATTTACAGTACTTGTTTTAGGCTGGTTTTTATCACAACTCTACGATATCTATGATTTAGCAAAAAGTGCTAGAGAATTACGAGGACGTGATTTTGAATGGAAACACTTTGCTCGCTCATTTAAAGAAATGATTGGGGCATTGCCAATTCGGGGCAGGGATCTTGTTTCACCTGCTAGTTTTTTATTAGCGTTGTCTTTTGTTGGTATTACAGCGTGTATATTTTCTCCTCGTTATAAAGAAAACAAACAATTTAAATCATCAATTCTAGGTCAGCCAATTGAAGAAAGTGATTCAACCTCAACTGTAGATAATACAGAAGTTAATAGTGCTAAAGCATCTTCATTTGTAACCAAACTAAAAAGCACATTTAGCTTAGCCATTACAAAGGCTATAGCATTCATCAAATATGCTTATCAAATCGTTAAACCCTTAGTTAATTCACTGCTAGATAAAGGTGCAGATATTATTTGTAAACAACAACCCAGCTTGAAACGTGAACAAGTAAAAATGGCATTATTTGGCGTAATGGTGGTTCTAATTTATCTCATCATTTTTTGATTTTTAAATAATCTATAACGAATGAAAAAATATAATAAAGGACTGGTTTATGAAATGTATAAAAACACTTGGTTTGGCTGCTATAACGTTATCTCTTACGGCATGTGGTGGTATTAAAAGCCAAGAGGATATTGCAAAAATGTCACCAACAGAAATCGCTGTACTGGCGTGTAATGCATATAAAAACATTGAATTAGAGCAGCTTCAGTTTTTATTTCCTGAAAAAACGTACAAAAGATTTGTTAGTAAGACAAGTAAGTATCCAGAGAAGTTTGCTGCACATGTAAAAGATGCAAATTGTGAAGTTAAAAATACAGAATCAATAACCTATAAAAAGATAGATTCGACTCGTATTATTTTTGAAAAATTCGATGCTATTAAAGTATTTAAAGTAGATGGTCAGTATCAAATAGCAGTAGAAGGATAAGCTCATAATGAAAAAAATAATAATATTATCGGTTTTAGCAATCTTAGTATTAAGCGCTTGTGGCGACCCAAAAGACGAAGCCAGTGAAATAGCACAACAAGCGTGTATTGCCGATAAAAATAGCGATATAGACACCTTAAGTGACTTGATGAACGATGAAATGTTTGAAATGAACAAGGCCATGCATGAAAGCGCGGATCCGCTAATGAAAAACATATTAAAAATGCTTAACTGTGATTTAAAAAACACGGAAGCATTAGAAGGTGGTGGTTTTGTCGTCAGCTTCAAAAAACACAATAGTTATGAAGTTAAAGAGATTGATGGTGATTTAAAAGTTGTTGGTGAACAGTATTACTAAATTTACTTAGCTTTGTTTTTTATGGTAATTGTTTGAAATTAAAAATGATTATTATTCATTTTACGTTTATCATTGCTGTCTATATTGGACTGGAAACTCTCCAATAATGATAGGGACTTTCCACTTAAAGGATTTAAAATGTATAAAAAAGTTATGCGTTCTGCACTATGTATATCTCTCATGGCAACATCGGCATTTGCAACAATGGCAACAGCAGATGTTGTTCAAGATTTCACACAAGTTCATTATTTTGGTAATGAAGTTGAAACTCAATATATCACCGATGCTTTAGCTCCTTATGGCTTATCTCGTTGGAATAACGCAAGTCCTTTAGGAACTCCTGTTACCGTTTATTATGCTTTTGCAGGTGAAGAACTTGGTTATATTTCTCCAAGTGATGTTCAACGTAGTTTTCATCAATATGAAAAAGATGCAATTGTTGAACAATTAGATGATGTTATGAGCTTTACTAACATTACTCTTATTGAAACCACTGATATTTCTATTACCAATTTTGTATTTAGAATTAGTGCTGGTGAAGGTAATGGCGCATCTTTACCTCCACAAACTCCTAGTGATACTGGCTATAAAGCAGTCTCTTTTAGTGAAAGCCATAACTTACGTTATTTAAACCCTGATCGTGAAACCAATTATGTACGCTATGAAACTTATGATGTTGATTATAAACATGATATTTCTCGTTCTAAATGGTTTGTTGCTCATGAAATTGGTCATGTTTTAGGATTGTTTCACCCATTTAATGTAATTGGTAGTAATGCAGCACCTTTTCCTCTTGATGATGAAGATAATCATCAATTTAATACTGTAATGTCTTACCAAATTGGTAATGTTAGTTCTGAGACATATAGGTCTTCAGGTTTTAAGATTTATGACATTATCGCTTTACAAAATCTTTATGGTGTAAACGCAGATAACAAATTAGAAGATACTCTTTATGAATATGATGATACTTATAGTTTTCATCAAGTAATTGCTGATGCTGGCGGTAATGATACTATTAGTGTTGAAAATAGCGAAAGAGATAATGTTATTGACTTGCGTAGTGGCAAATTTAGTTCAATTGCTCCTAACTATGTAGGTTTTTATGAAATTTGTGATGATGGTTCATCTACTGGTTGTGGTGATAATCCACACGAACATTTAAACCGTAGTCATAACAGTTTGTCTATTGATATTAACACTGTTATTGAAAATGCAACGGGTGGTACTGGTGATGATACTTTAATTGCTAACTCAGTAGCTAATACAATGAATGGCGGTGATGGCACAGATACAGTAATGTTTGCAGGTACTAAAGCTGATTACACTATTGATTTTATTGATGCTTATACAGTTGTAGTTACTTCGATTGCTGATACGGACGATGAAGATACACTAACAGATGTTGAGTTTTTAAACTTTGTTACAGACTTTTCAGACCTTAGTACAGCAGAAGTTGTTAATCTTAATCAAGCTCCTGTAGTTACCTTAGCAGAAACTATTACAGTAAGAGAGACATTACAAACAACCATTACAGCAACGGCTGTAGATGCTGAAAATGATGCTCTTACTTATACTTGGACTCAACTTGATGGTACAGATGTTACTTTAACAAATGCTGATACATTAAGTGTTACCCTTACTGCTCCAAGTGTTGATGCTCAAGAAACAATTACTTTACAATTAGAAGTTACAGATAGTGTAAATACAGTAACAAGTTCTATCTCAGTTGTAGTTATCCCTAACACTGTACCAGTTATCACAGATGTTACGGCAGACCAAACTGTTGATGAACGCACAGCAGTTACACTAACAGTTACTGCAACTGACGCTGATAATGATGCTTTAACCTACCGTTGGACTGTAGATGGTGCAACAGTAACACTAACTGGTGATGATAGTGACACTGTTACATTTAATGCTCCAAGCGTTACAAGTACAACAACATTAACAGTTACAGTATTTGTTTCAGATGGTATTGATGAAGTAAGTGAAACAAGAACTGTTACAGTGAATAATACAGATGTAGCAGTTGTTGAACCACCTAAAAAAGAAAGTAGTGGTGGTGGCTCTTTTGGTTATCTTCTCTTGTTAGTTGCAGGATTGAGATTATTTAAAAAATAAATTTAAAAAATAAATATAAAAAACATATTTAAAATAATTTTTTAATTAAAGGCACTTCATTTTAGAAGTGCCTTTTTTATTGTCTTAAATATAATTAAAAGCAATTATCTGTATGATTATATAGAATTTAATTACTTTTATATATTTATTGAAAAATACTAATTATTTATTGGTTTTTCTATAGACAGATTGCTTTTTAGATGTACTCTTCTTTTTACGAAGACTAATTTACTGACAATATACAAAGCATTAATTTATTTAATAGAGGTTATAAAAGTTGTAAAAATAGGCTTCCTTTTAATCAAACAAAAGGAAAATATTAATGATTAACAAAAAAAATATGGTGGCAAAAAATTTATTAGAAAAGTTCGAAGTAAAAAATAATGCAGATGGCAAAAAGATCATTATTTGCCAGCCACTGACTCACCTCAAAAGCTTCATCCGACAAGTTCATGGCGAACTCTTACCTGACGACTTTATATACAAAATCATATATGACTGCATTGAATCGGTCGCTAATGGAAGCGAATGTTTAGACAGCGTTCTTGAAGAAGTTAAAGCTGATATCAATGTTTACAATCTCACTGAATGGTCAGTTTCAAATAGGCTGAGAATATATTTAGTTAATGACACTTTGAATGAATATCAGGGGGATAATTACGTAGAGTTATTACATTTAGCGCAAGCAAGTGAAATCGAGTCCATATGTGATCAGACTATTAATTACCTTGAAATTATTTCAGATTAGCGTCAGTTGTTACATATAAATGGGTAATGAAATAGTTACCTGTTTATTGAGACTAAACTTATTGCTATATAACTTTTTAGTAGAGAAATTATTAATCTTTGAGTTTCCAACCGCAACCAATAACTTCCAGAAAATGGCTGCGGCAGTTTCACATATTATAGATCAAATAAATAGCAGATATGGTAATGGCATACAGAGAATTACCAATGAAGATAAAGCTGATATATGGCAAATGAAACGTAACTTTTTATATCCTAGCTACACTTTTTAAATGGCGGGATATTTTCATTATCGTGTTACACGACTGATTAGTAACGAGTTTTTTTATAAAGCGATTGCTTTTCATATTTAGATCTTGTATACTTCTACACGTTAGAGATGACTTGCAAACTTATCTCTAAAAAACATATGGAGCTAATTACTCCGACTTGAACATTCCAAAAAACTGGAAAAATAAATGAAAGACATAATGCTAGTTAGCATAAATCAGGAGGTGTACAGACCGTTGAGGTAATCTGTGCCATAAGCCTTCTATTACCTAAAAATAAGGCTATAAAAATGAATAAAAAATTAACTCCTTCTATATTCACAAATCAAGATGATAGTGAATGTCAAATTTACTCTTTTCAAGAGTCAAATAAAAAACTTGAACCAATCGATCATTTAAACGCTTTAACTAAACGTTATCCTCAGGCATGGAAAATGATTGATACTGTGCGTAAGCATCCTATATATGGTTCAAAAACCAGACCTGCTTGGTGTTTTGCTCCTGTAGAAGCATATGATGCTGTTTCAACGATTTACAAAGAATTTGAAAATATTCAGAGTATTACTTTTGGTGTGGTTGAAAAGCTCGCTGCGCTTGCCCCGTGGCGGCTGACCAAGAGTATCTACGAGTATGAGTCAAGTGTTTATGAATCAATAGGTAAAAATGAATTAAAAGGCAATATCCCAGTTGCAGTGCTTCATAGGATACCAGAATGGTCTGTTTATATTAAAACCCCCAATTTTATGAACATAGATGGGTTCTTTGCTCACTTAGAATACGATCATGTGAGAGATAGAACACAGATACGTTTTTTGCTTGATATTGAAAATGATTTATTTCCGCTAACTATGCATTTAGGAGAATGGACAATTAAAGAAGGGCTTAATCGTTTTTTTGTTGAATCTTCAAAACAACATAATGAGATTGACTGTGAAATATTGCGTAAAGAGATGGTAGATGAAAGATTACCAATTGTTCAAAAATGTCTTTCATTGCTGTTATATCTTTGTATTGACGAACCCGACATTGAAAGAATTCAAAATCAACTGCCATGCAGACCTCGCGTTAAAAAAGGGAAGAAAAATCAAACTCTAATACCACCTAAGCATTCTACAGTATGGCAAGTTGGCAAAAGACTCGCGAAACAAATAATTATTCCTGAGGAAGCCAAAGGTAAATCTCACAATAGCCCCACACCACATATTAGGCGTGGTCATTATCACGGTGTTTGGACAGGTAAACGAAATAGCCCTGACCGCAAGTTTATCTATAACTGGTGGCACCCAACGGTAATTAATGCCGCTGCATAAAATTAACTAGTAAAGCTAATGAACAGCTAAAAATCTAGATAATTTAAAACGTAAATAATCAATAACAGCAATTCAGCAGAAGCCTGAATAGGGTTTCTGCACCCAAAATTAAACAAAAACACAAAATAATGGAGAATATTAATATGAATAATTTAACTAATGAGCAACAGCAACAAGATTTTTTAGTAAAACAGTGGTCTAAAATTTCAAAAAATAAACAGATTGATCTTTTGATTACATTCCTTGAAGAAGGTTTTTCTAATGATGATGTTTTTTATTCATTATTTAGTGAAAAATCCTATAGCGTCAATAATGAAAACATTGATGAGTTTATAAATAAGCAGTTAAATCAAATAGAATACCCAGATTTTGATAAAACCATTATTTGCTTAGAAACGCCTAATTCTGGACATGTCTATTTATATGAATCTACATATCTACAATTAAGTGAAAGTTATGATTTCGAATTTATGTTACCAGTTCTGAAAGCAATTCAATGTATCGGTGCGGATGATAAAAACAAGCTAATAGAAGAAATACGTTCTCAATTATTAGAACAATCCGTTCTGGAGTCAGATACAAACAGTTTTAGCATCTTTGATGATTTTAAAGCATTAACAAAATCTTTAATTAATGAATCATTCAGTAGACATACATATCGTTGTGGCTTATTGACCGCAGTAACAGAATTTCGACCAAGGAATATTAATGATGATGACTTTGCCGAATTAATGCAGTTGCTTTGTGCTCATAATTTAGTAAGTACTTTTAAATTGTCAAATTTTCAAAAACATAAAATATGGGTCTTTGAAAATGAATGTAAAAATAAATTAATTGAGCAGTATACAGATGACGAAATTCCTGAAGGGGATGTTTCACATAGTAATGAAGATGAGTTGTATGAACATATTTCTGAGTATGTGTTTGGTTCTGAATTTGAGAGCGACTTTTCACGTAATGTGGGTTTCTTGGATGAGTTATGTACTGATGATGGCTACAGTATGCTTTTTAATTGCGACAAAAATATTGATATTGATTACATGCGAGGTAGTCAGCATGACATCACAGATGGAGTCGTAGAGGCTATTCTGTCCTGTAATACCTAAAGCCTATGAAATTATAGTTTGTAAGCTGTCTGGATAAGATGGATCTTTCTAAATGTCTGATTATATAAATTATTAATAACGCTAATAATCAGCGAAAGACTTAGATAATTTAAACGTAAATAAATAATAACAGTAATTCAGCAGAAGCCTGAATAGGGTTTCTGCACCCAAAATTTAACAAAAACACAAAAATACAACGGAGAATATTAATATGAATAATTTAAGAAAAGATCAACAACAAACATTTTCAGCCATTTTGGAAGAAATGAGTAAATTATTACGAGAAGAATTAACTAATGAAGTCAATTATAGGCTTCAACCAGATCACAAGTTATCAAAACTGAATTCACTTAAGTTTCTAGAAGAGTGCCGAAGCAAAATTGACGCAAGTATTTATGGTGACGCGAAAGAAATATTATTAAAGAAACTCAAAAATGTTGATGATGGATATCTGTTGGAACAGCAACAAGCAACTTTTACTCAAATAGTAAATTTTTTGGATAAAATAGTTTTCGAAGCTTTAAATTGTTTTGATGTCGACAGAACGCTTAAAGCATATGAAGATTTTGCAATAAAAGGTGAAATGAAATTCATTAATCAGATTCAAACAATGAAGTTTGGGAATACTGATAGGGAAATATTTTGTCAAATTATCACTGAAGATGATGCAGATATGCAAATTGAATTTATTGTTCGAAAAAACAAGCTAACTTTGAAATTTAAAAGTTTTGTTTTTTATCAAGTTACTGACGATGACGTGAAGTCTAAATTTGAACATGAATATTCATTCGAACCACCAAGAACATTGTTTCCAGCTATTGAGGATCGCTTAATTGAGATACACAACAAATTACCAAAGCACATAATTAAAGTAAGTCATACGGAAAATAATGAAGAAAATTATATTCATTACTGTGATTTACCGAGTATTGCACAAATATATCTTGATGAAAGTTTCAATCAATTGGATTTTGACTCTTATGATGAGTTTAAAACATTATTTTTTAATGAAATCAGTGATTACGAGATAATTGATTATGAAGACGGTTATGGTTTTTTATTTGAAAATTTATTAGATTCAAACCCAAAATTATTAATCGAATCACTGACGCTTGTTCCTAACAATTTGCTAAAGCCTTCTTTGAACGAATTCACACAAGACTTTATTAATGGCACTAAAGTCGATCATTTTATTGATGTGTCACTCAGCTCAGTTAAAGAAAATTATGATATTGATGAATTTGACGATGATATTAAAAAAATTGAAGAGAGAATTGCGGAACAATTTATTTCACTTTACGTATTGGAAACGAAAATATTGCTCAAATGCTATGAAATAAATGGGGAAAAGTTTGATTTTGATAGTGAATTAATTTTAAAAGTGTTGAAGAAGCAGATCAGATTGGCTGCGCTTTCTTGGTTAGAGTTTGAGGTTAATGAAAATGCTGCTAATCAGCAAGGAGCGAAATAATGCCAATAAAAATGATAAAGCAAGACGCTCAGATACTGGTTATTACCCCATATTTAGCAAGAGTTAGTACTTATTTAAAAAATTTAGGTAACGCTAAATGGGATGCATCACAACAAGGTTGGCTTATTGATGCTGATTTTGAGAATGAAATTAGCCAAAAACTGATAAAAACATTTGGATCAGACGGTAGTACAGAAGTCGAAACAGTGAGTGCTTATGTTACTTTCACCGAAAATAAAATTGAGAAGAGAAAACCAATTGGAGTTGCTGGGCTTGTTTTTGCTAGGGCTAATGGCAGAGATGGTGGAGCAACAACAGGAGAGGGGGTTGCATTACTTGAGGGAGAAATTTCTTCAGGTGGCTCTGCAAAAAATTGGGAATCTATTGTTAAAGAAGGGGCTAAGTTCAAAGTAACAAAGTTAATAAAAACACTAATTAAAGACATAGAAAAAGTAGATGGTATTGAACTTGAAATTATTAACGAATCTATGATCAAACCTAATTCAATATCTACAATGTCAAAATATAACGATGCTGAATTACTAGAAGAATGCAAAAAAAGAGGGCTATTAAATTCGATAGAAAATAACAAAGATAATGGTTATATAAAATACAGTAAAGATCAGGATATTGCGGTAGAAGCTTTCTTCAAATTAGCTAAAGGGATTGCAGAAAAAGAACTTGTAACTTTAACAGAAACAGAAGTTACTCAAATTAAAAATACATTTGGTATTAATTTATGGGAAATCACCGTAGCTCAGAATATTGTTAAGAAATATATTCAAGGCAAGACAAATCCATTACTAGAAATTGCATTTAGATCGAAAGGTAACTCTGATGTACATATGTCAAAACGTTACTTTGAGTTTCAGGTGAAAGAGACAAAACAGACTCATTATAATTTTGGGAAAAGTTTATCTATTGAAGATTTATTCAAGCAACATATTCAATCGGGTGAACTAAAAACAGAAAAAGAATTTTATAGTGATTCTTTAAAAACTTGGGAGTTAACTGGTTATTCACAATTAGATAAAGTTGAAAAAGTATTTGAATATAGTTTAGCGAGTGCAACAAGAGTGGCTCGAATCTCGAAAATAGAGCTAGATGTTATCGAATCAATTAAAAATAGAGTTTGATCCTTTTGTGTTTTTTTGAGTGTACTAAAAGACCTATGTTTGTGAACAGTACGAATAATATTAAATAAAGTGTTCTTAAGGTCTTGATTTTAAATAGTTACATGTAACAGTGATAGTAAGTAACTTTAAGGACACTTTATGAAAATAGGCTACGCAAGGGTAAGTTCAACTGAACAAAGTTTGGAGGTGCAATCACAGCAATTGGAAAAGATGGGGTGTGAAAAAATATATCAGGAGAAGATAAGTGGTAAGTCTGCGGATAGACCTGAATTAATTTCAATGATTGAGTTTGCTAGGGCTGGTGATGTTATTCATGTGACTAAAACAGACAGGTTGGCTCGTTCAACAATAGATGCATTACAAATAGCTAATAAATTAGAAACTAAAGGTGTTGGTTTGATCTTGCATGATCTCGGTGATGTAGATATCAACTCAGATATTGGTCGTGTTATTTATACGACCATTTCAGCATTTGCAGAGATGGAACGAAAACGCATATTACAACGTTGTGCAGAAGGAAGAGCACTAAAAAAATCTCAAGGAGGCCACTTAGGCCGTTACAAAAATGAAAAACTCCATTCTCAAATAAAAGATTATTTTGCTAAAGGAATGAATAAAAACTTGATATCTAAAACACTTGGCTGTTCAAGAACAACTGTTTATCGAGTTTTAGGAAACGAGTTTTAGGAAACGAGTTTTAGGAAACGAGTTACATTAATGCTACTCATTACGATTACACCTGAACCTTTAATTTCATGGGCGTGATAACTAGTCATCAAATAACAGTATCGGTATCTAAATCATGGAATTAAAAGTGATAAAGTTATATGATTTCAACTCAATGTAACTTATTAAATTATTATAAATTTTAAACGGAACTTTTATTATGGAAGAGATTAAATCTTACCATTCCTTAGCAAAGGATGCTGGCAATAAACTACGCGCTTATATTCTCTCAATGTCCACAGGTGCAACGGGTGTTTTTTTCCTTGCTCTTACAAAGTCTGATGTTAGCAAATTTACCCATTCTGAAAAATGGTTATTACTCTGTGCATTAATTGCCTTTGTAACCACTGTAGCTATTTGTCTATATGAATTACGCATAGATGCGAAAAGGTTTTTTGACTTAGCTAAACAACTTGAGAAACCAAAAGAAGATCAACAGTGGCAGTTAAATGAAAAGTATAAAAGGTTGAGGTATAAACTTATTCATTTTTCATATCTTACTCTCGGTATTGGAATGTTATGTATCAGCATCTATTTAGCTTTGAATATATTTAAAGCCTAGTTTTGGAGGAAGTATGAAAATTCAATTTTTAAAAGCATTTAATGGTGATTCAATACTTATTTCATTTGTAGACAAAGAAGGTATTAATAGAAACATTCTAGTTGATGGTGGTACGGGAAGAGCATACCAATTTAAAAATAAAAGAGGTAAACCCGAAGCTGGTGCTTTACAACTAGCTATTCAAGAGATACATAAGAGTAAAGAGAGCATTGATTTATTAATATTAACTCATGTTGATGATGATCATATAGGTGGCATTTTAAAATGGTTTGAGAAAGATCCCTTAGCTAAAGACTTAGTTAAAAAAGTTTGGTTTAATTCTGGTCGCTTAATTTTTGAAGATAAAGCTGTTCCTGAAGTTTCTTCTAATCTACAAATAGTTAAAGACAGTAGCAGTTTGGATACAAGTATTAAGCAAGGTATCTCATTTGAAGACTATATTGAAAAGCATGGAATATGGGACAGAAAGTTAATTAGAAAATTAGAAAATAAAACAGTATTACATGAACTTGGCTTGAGTTTTACAATACTTTCTCCAGATGAAGTGAAACTCAAATCATTATTAAAAAAATGGACTGCTGAGGATAAGAATCTAGATACTGCAAAGTCAGATGATTACGACAAAACGATAAAGAAATTACTACTTCAAGATCAATTTACAGAAGATAAATCTATTCATAATGGTAGCTCAATTGCCTTTATTCTAACCTTTAATGAGAAAAATATGTTGTTTCTCGGCGATGCTCATCCTTTACTTCTAATAAAAAGCTTGAATGAGTTAGGTTACAGTAAGGATAATCCTATAAAGGCTGAATTTATGAAGGTATCTCATCATGGTAGTAAGAGTAATACTTGCTACGAATTATTAGAATTGGTTGATACGTCCAAATTTATACTTAGCTCAAATGGAGATAAGCATAAGCTTCCGCATAAGCAATGCTTGGCAAGAATAATAAACCATAACAATAATGCAGAGCTTTTATTCAATTACAATTTAAAAGTTTTCTCTGAGCAAGATGTTTCTGACTTCCCTAATTTTAAATATTCAGAAATACATACGATGGAATTTTAATGAGTACTATAGATAAATTTAGGCTCTTTTCAGTAAAAGTTGGAGAAGGTAGCGGTTGTTTATTTCAACCTACATCAGAAAGCTACACTTATGTTTTAACAGCAAGACATGTTGTAGAAGGAACTAATGTAACTCAAGTGCAAAGAGAGCTAATTGGTGAAAATGAAGTAATACAGATTGAGTCAATGGATGTTATTGGTGAGCCGTATTATCATGCAAATGAAGGTATAGACGCAGCAATTTTAAAAGTCCCTTTCATTAGTCAGCTTCCTAAGCATTTAAGAATAGATAATCTTTTCAATAAGACGGAAGATTATTATTTATGTGGGTTTCCTGATGTTAGACGTGAAAACACATCTTCATATAGACAAAATAAATTATCAATTCAGAATCAAACAGCTAACGGTTATGTTGAAGCTGAAATAAATAGTTCAGTTAACCATGGTGAAATTGTAGGGCAGTCAGGTGGGGGCATTTTAAAGCTACTAAATGATAGTTTTGCGATAGGTGGTGTTCAAAAAAGGATGTCTATGCCAGACGATGGTGAATCTTTAAGTAGAGTAGATTTAGTTCCATTGAAAGCATTTGATGAAATAATTGGGCAAAATATTGAAGAGCTTTCACTGCTATTTCCTCCCTTCATCAAATCATTCTCAAACTTGGTTTGTAAAACATATCTTCTTGCTCAATTTCCATTGCAAGATAGTCGAGGGTTTCATTTACTAAAAACTGATTTACATAGTATAGCTAATACGCTTTGTGCCGAATTTAGTCCTGAGAAGATCATGGACGGATACCCAACAAACTATTTATTAAGCCGACATGAAGATGAATTTAAAAATCATCAAAATTTATGGACAGCTTTATTGGAAATATTGACTTTAAACCAGATACATAGCCAAAGAAGTTTAGTTCTTGATGATTTGCCAGAGATAAATAAAAAAAACAAGTTGTTTTTTGGCACTGTTAAAAAGAATTGGACTGAGTTAATTAAAGATCTATGTGAAGCTGATTTATCAGAACTAGAAAGAGGAGGGAATGTTTTTGTTGCAACTCTAGGTGATGATGAACCAACACTAACGGTAGCTCCCTCTAGTCTTGTTATGAGCATATCTGAAGTTCCTCAAAGTATGATGTCAATTCACAACACAGTACAAAACCTTGCACAAGATATAAAGTTTAAACACATCTATGATATTCAAAAAACAATTATTGAAAACCTCGAACTATTCATTGATGCCAATATGGGCAATATTAGGGAAAATATAATAAATGGCACAAGAAATATCATATAAAAAATCTAAATCAGGATTTTCAAATAAATTAAATTTAGATTATCAACTTGACGATATTATTATTGTTGAAACCCCATATATAGATAACATTTTTCTTTGTATTTTAAGTGTTAGCTCTGAGGCCAAGTTAAATGAACTGTGGGATATATTAAATAGTGTGATCTCTTCAGAGCTGAGTAAAGATTTTAAAAATGATTTTCAAATGTGGAATTTTTACTTATTTTACCTTTGTAAGGAAGAAGTAGGTGTAGAACTTAAATATAAAATTATTAACAATAAATTTTCGAGTAGAAAGGTTGTTATAGATAAGTTTGATAAAAAAATAGATAAGCAAGTGGTAGAAGGTATTATTTCTGAATATATTGTTGGAAGTGATATTTTACTTGATGAAAAAGTTAAAACGCTACCAGAGGAATCTTCATATCATTCAGAATCAAAAGTATTTAAAAATATTGAATCTATTTACCTGCAAGGCAATGAAAATTTAAATGACAAAGAACTACTCGAAATGACACTTTCAAGAATAATTTTGGAGATCAAGGATGAAGATTAAGAAAGTAGAAATACAATCTTTTCGTGTATATGACAATGTAAATCGTAGCACATTTGATTTTATGACAGAATTAAATGAAGTAGCTGGTTTTGTTTCAATTCATGCGCCAAACGGTTTTGGGAAAACATCTTTTTATGATGCAGTGGAGTGGGCTTTTACAAATAAAATTACTCGCTATGATAGAAGAAGAGGATTTAATTCTGATTTAGCAAAATCAGAAAGAGCAAATTCTACAGGTGATGATGGAAAAAGAAAGCATCAACTTATACTTAGGAATAAGTTCTCAGATCTAGAAGAAGGCTTTGTCAATTTATACACCACTCTTGGTGATGTCCCGTATTCTAGAATAATCCCTAAAGTTAAAAAAAAGGAGTACCTGATTACAAATTTGAAGCCCAAAAAATTGAGCAGGGAACTGAACATTTTCATGAAGTAATGTTAAGCCAAGAGTGGATAGATGCGTTTCTTAAGGAGGATGATGCTGAAATACGATATGAGAAGTTTGTATCATCATTTGGCGATGTATCTATAAACAAAAAATATAATGCTGTGATTAACCTCATTAGTCTAAATAAGGCTAAAGTGAAGTCACTGAGAGGTGAATTAAAAGATCTTAGTGAAGATACCGAAGTTGAATATGATTCCAATTTACTTGCATTAACAAATAAAGAAATAAAAAAAATTAATGTTATGAATTGTAATTTTCCATTAATAACCCCTTCATTTTCTGAAGAAGATGATTACTTGTTTATTAATCTAATAAAAGACAAGTTAGAAGAACTTAGTAATGAGATAAATAACAATGAAGTAATGCTTCGTAAAATAAATTTGGTCAAATCAGGTTCATCTCAAGAACAAATAGGGTTGAAGTCTTATTTTACTTTGAGAGATAAATTGGGGGAAAATGAACTTGAGTTAAAAAAACTAAATAATCTTAAAGATTCTTGTAATGAACGCTTTGATAAGCAAGAAAAAATTAAAGAAATAAAAAACCTTGCCTCATTGAATCAACAACAAATTTCTGAGTATGAGTCTTTAATTAAAGTTGCCCCTCAATATGATGTCATAGAAAGTAAAATTAAAAATATTAACTCGGAGTTATCAACAATAGATTATTCTAGAGTTGAAGCAAAAAGCTCATTAGAAGATAAAAAAGATGAGCATAAAGAATTAACATCAAAGCTTCAAATTGAAAATTCAGCTTTAAATAAATTACTTTCTAAGAAAAGAACTTTTCCTCAAGTATTCAAAAGTATAGACGAAAATAATGAAAAAATCATAGCATTAGGGGTAGTAATAAATACGGATACAAATTTATTAAAAGCTAAGATAACGGATATAGAAACAGTAAAAAGTACAATTTTAAACATTGAAAGTGCTATTAAAACTATTGAAAAAGATATCTATAGTTTAGAAGGAAATATTAACTTTGAAATTTATGGGGAAAGTATTTTAGCTATCGAAAATCAAGAAAAATCGCTTAAAGACATAAAAAATAATATTGTCAGTGTTAATAGTAAAATTGAAAAAATAGATTCGTTAAACAATGAACTGAAAGAATTGCTAGACCTAGGTGTCAAAGTTATCAATGGTTCTGAAATGTCTGAATGTCCATTATGTCAGAGTCCCTATGAATCATATGCAGAACTATCTAATAAAGTATCAAATAATCCTCTATTAAAAGATGAACTTGGAAAACTTGTCGAAGAGCGTTCCGAGCATCAAAATAAATATGATTACCTTGCTAGTTTACTCGAAATAAACAAGACCAAGTTGTTAAGTCAGCTTAATGATCTTCTTAAAAATGAGACAACAACTCTTAATCGCGACAAAGCTTCTTTGGGGAGTTTGAAAGCTTCCATAATGTCGAATCAAGCAAGTATAGAGCGATTAGAGCTAGAAAGTGAAAAGCTAAAATTATCTGTTGATAACCTTAGCATGGACAAATATCTCCTCTCAGTTTCTAATAAAATATCAAGTCAGACCAAAGAGTTCGAAAGAGTAGAAGCATCTTTAAAGCTTATAAATTCAAAAATAGCCAAAGATGAAGAAAGCCTTAAGTTATTTGAAGTACAGCTCAGTAATGCAAAAGAGCGAATTGAACTGTTAAAAAAAGAGCTTGATTTTCAAAATATTAAATCATTCAGTAATAAAGAAGCCTTATCTGAAGAGGGAAATTATTTTAATACTCTAAAAAAACTAGTCACAGAAAAGAATCAAGACATGACTAAGTACAAAATAGAGGTTGATCAACTTAGTACTGATATAGATACACTCAGCAAAAGACTACCAAGCTCTGATTTAGCCTACTATGCGAATAAAATTATTGAAATAGAGGTGATTATAAAAAATATACTAACTGAACTGACTAAATTTGAGGTGTTTTTTAAATCTAATTTAAATTTTAATATTGGGGATACAGAAGTTGATCGAGTCAATCTAGAAAATGTCCTTGAAGAAAACATTGAAGTTTGTGTTTCTAAAATTGAAAGCATGAAAAACTTGAAGGGTGAGATTGAAAAGTTAGAAAGATATAAAACCAACGTTATTCCATTTTTAAAATCAGAAGGAAATAAAAAAGATAGAAGGAGGTTGGAAGCTGAGATTATATTGCTAGATAGTTCCGTGAATAAAGAATTAAGAGATGAGAAAACGAAACTATCTAATTTTATTAATAAACAAATTGAGTCATTTTTTTATCAGAGGTTAATCAATTCACTGTATAAAAAAATAGACCCCCATCCTAGATATAACGAAATTTCGTTTCAATGTGATTTTTCACAAGATAAGCCCAAGCTTAACGTATTTGTTTCAAATGATTGTGATGACGATTCAATTGTACCTACTTTATATTTTAGTACGGCTCAACTTAACATTTTAAGTTTAAGTATTTTTCTTGCTAAAGCTTTAAACACTACTGATAGCAAAGGTAAACCGATTGATTGCATCTTTATAGATGATCCAATCCAATCAATGGATAGCATTAATATACTATCAACTATTGATTTGTTTAGAAGCATTGTTACAAACATGGGGAAGCAAATTATTCTATCAACCCATGATGAAAGCTTTCAGAATTTGCTAAAGAAAAAAATGCCTGAAAAGTTGTTCAAATCAAAATTTATTGAGTTCGAAACATTCGGGAAATTGAAAGCAGGATAAAGCTTGTTAATCTTAGGAAGTAATTTAAAGTGAAAAATTTTCTATCAGAAGAGTTTAATATTGAGCATTTACCTCAATGGTTTTGTCCTACCTGTAAAATAGGTATATTAGAAATAGGAGAAAAATCTGCTGATATTGAACAAACCGCAGAGTCGACTGCATTAAGGTGGCATCCAAATTATGACCATGAATTTGTTGAGTACACCATAAATGTAATTCTAAAATGTAATAATAAAAAATGTTGTGAAACTGTCATGTCTGTTGGGAGTGGACATGTAGATGAATATCATGACTATTCAGAAAAAGGCGAAGAAATTCATGAATATGTCACTCTGTTTAAACCGAAATATTTTCATCCCTCACTTAATATATTTAACGTTCAAGAAAATGTACCAAAAAACATAGTTAATATGCTAAACAAGTCATTTGCTTTATTCTTCTGTGATAGTGACTCCTGTGGTAATCGGATTAGAGCATGTATCGAATTTTTACTTGATGAATTAAAAATACCTAGAGAATTTGAAAACAAAAAAGGGGAAGTAAAGCGTGCTAGTTTACATTCTCGAATTGAAAATCTTCCTCAAGTGTATGAAAAAATCAAAACATTATTATTAGCTATAAAATGGTTAGGTAATGTTGGCTCTCACGGTAACGAAGGGTTAACAAAAAAAGAAACAATAGATGCGTATGAAATATTGAAAGTGGTATTAGATATTATATATAAACCCTCTGATGAACATATCTTTGACCTTGCTAATAAAATTAATGAAGCCAAAGGGATAATTTAAATATTATGTCTACTAATAGTCTCGATTATTATCTTGGTAGGTCATTGGAATTAGAAAATGATCTGTTAGATTTTCTCTCAATAGATGATAGATGTAGTGATAAAAGAGTTAAAGCTTCAAAAATACTCTGCACAATTGTTTTTGAACACTCAGAGAGCATTAAAATACTCATTTCTACAGGAAACCTAACTTCAGCTACTGGTTTAGTGAGATTACAGTATGAAGCTCTAGTTCGTGCTATTTGGTTGTTATATGCCGCATCAGATATTGCAGTTGATAAATTAATGACAGAACTCACCAACGAAAGTGCTAAAAAAGCTAATAATTTGCCAATGTTGAGTGAAATGCTAACTAAACTTGAAGGTAAAGCTCCTGAAGTTGCCATGGATGCGTTAAATGAATTTAAGCAATATTCATGGAAGGCATTAAGCTCTTATGTACATGGTGGCATTCATGCGATTAGTCGGCATAGTAAAGGTTATCCTGTTGAACAATTAATTCAGTTATTAAAAACTTCAAATGGATTACTAATTATGGCTGGTATGCTTTTGGTTATTTTGTCAGGAAATACAAATCAAAAAAATAAAATTCCAAGTATACAAATGAAATTTAAAGACTGCCTACCAGACCAAAAATAATTGAATATCTATTTAAATAGATAAGCTAGTGATGGTAAATCTTTAAGGTCATGTCTATTCATTAACCTCAGTTGATAATTAAATGGGTTTTCTGAAGCATCACTGGTGATGTCAATTTTCATAGAGGATAATACAATTCCTGCTATCCCTTCGTTGGTTTTAATATTAAATACAGGTTTATCTTGTAAGTTTAAGTCTAGTAATGCTGTTTCAGGGTGCGGAAGTTTAGGATGTGGTGCAACGGTAAGTATTAGTTCTGAATTCCAAGCTTTATCTTCAAGTAAATAATTTATTGAACGGTCATTCTTCTCTGATAAATCAGCAGATAAGATCCTTGATAGCTTCAAATTAATATAACTATCATTTTCCACATCAAAAGCTCTTGTATACCATTTTGAGCCAAGCTGATAGATGCTATGTGGAAATAACTTTTTTGATGATTTTCCTGAACTGTTAGAAACATATTCAACTTTCAAAAAACTATTAGAGTAGATAGCTTGTGTTAAGTTACAAATAACATTTTCAGCATATTTGCTTTTGATATATTGAGTATCAATACCTATTAACTTATTTGTTTCTATTTCACTTACCCATTCACCAGACGACAAAAATTGTAGTGCTGATTCATCATTATGATCAAAGTTCTTTATAAAAGAAGTGTTATTCTTAACGTAACTTTTTGAACTAACATCATAAATTATATTTTCAGGGTAAAGTTTTCTATATTCTTTTATATCTCTCGTAGCTGTAACTGAGCCAATGTCAAAGTGGTTCATTAGATCGTTACGTTGAAAAGAACCTACATATGTTAAATAGAAATCTATTAAAGAAAGTCTTTTAAAATATTGTGATGACATAAAGAGTACCCTAATCATTTGTATGTGTATAAATTAACACTTACGTTCAAATGTGTACAGGTATATAATAATTTCAAGTTTTAATTAAAGGTGTTCTTGTGAAGATCGATAACTATTTTGAAGATATTAAAAGTAGAAAACCAATCAACTATCGTAGCTTTAAGAAAAAAGCGTTTGGTATTGGTTTGACTGATAGCGATCTTTTAAAGCTTTTTGAAGTAAAAAAATTCGATAATAATAAAGTCATTGTTAACATTATTCATGAAGATGAATTTAATAAACTTTTCCAAAAATATAATTCAGTAACTACATTTAAAAGTAGAAAAGAAGCAGCACCAACTGGCCGAACCCATGCGCTTAAAGTGAGTGGAACAACTTGTAACGTAAGGCAGGGATTAAACCATCCTCATACTGTTATTGTAAGTAAAGACGGTGAGATATTCTCTAATGTAGAAGCAAGAAAACAGCTTCTGATTATTGAGAATGAAGAAAACTTTTTAAAGATTATGGATACACAGAAATTTCTTAAAATGCATGCAAATATTGATTTAGAAAAAATGGATGTTATGTGGGGCAGTGGTAATAGAGCAGCAAACAGTTATTTAGCTAACTATTATTCTAGATATGAAAAAATATTTTGTTTTTTTGATTATGAATTAGGTGTAATTAAAACAGCTCAGTCCATTTATAGCCTTTTAATCAATAAAGAAAGTACACATTTTGAATTTGTGATCGCAGATAATGCTCACATGGATCTTAAAGAGTTTGGCGTTGATTTAAATAAAAGTCATATCAAGAAATTAGAAAAAATCAGAAATGAATGCAATGTATTAGCTAAAGCCGTTAATTTAATGATTAACACAGGGAAAATCATGGAACAGGAAGTATATCTATAATGAATCTAAATAATTTCACCTCGTTAATTGAAGAAAGCTTCGGTTTTAAATCACTTTGTTTAGTCAACAGTTCAGCTCATGCTTTCACACATCTACTGATCAATCAGCACTTGGTTTTATCGGGTGGAAATAATCAAGGAAAAACGGCAGCATTAAATGTTGTAAAGCTTTTCTTATTTCCAGAATTTAATTTTTCTAATTGTAAAACTAAGTTTGGCTTTCAAGGACGTGATGGTACTCACTATACAAAGCAGGATAGCTTTGAGCATTACTTTCCGTCAAATAAGTCTTTTATTATTGCGGAAGCAGAAAACCCTGAAGGAAGTTTCTGCGTTGTTTTATTTCGTTCAAGTGAAGAGTTTGGTTATGGAAGAGCATTAGTACCATGTGCATTTGATGACCTTAAAGATCTATTTTGGGATTTTGAAAGTGATAAAAATGAAAAAATGGGGGAAGCTAAAAATATAGATAAAGCTGAACTTATTAGTATATTAAAAAAGAAGAAAGCTACTTTTGTAAATGACTCGAAAACTTTATCAGAACACCTTTTCGGTGGTGCTAATAAGTTAACAAGCAGACGGTTTTGTTTAGTCCCTCTAATTGATGGTGGAAGCAAAGAATCTATAGAGTGTTTAAGATCTTTGATTAACTTAGCTTTCGATCTAACAGCAAGTAATAAAGATACATTACCTAAAGTTTTGTCTTCTGTAATAGAAATGGGGAAAGACCGTGAACAAAGCAAGGTTAAAGTCAATTTACATAAATCTTTAGCCCAATTTAAAGAATTAAAACAACGAAAAGAACTATTAGAAAGAATAGAAAATCATCGTTTTTTATGGGATAAAACTGATAACTCAATAAAAGAGTACAAGAAGGAACTTGTAGAAGGTGCAAAGCTTTATTTTGGTATTAAATATCAGATAGAAGAAGAGCTTAAGTTAATAGAACCAAACCTTAAGCAACTTCAACAAGAGCATGAAACACTTAATACTTCCTATTTAAATGAAAAGCAGATTTTTGGATCATTGAAATCCGACTTAATTGGAATCAAAGCTAATTTAAAGCAAAAGCAAGATGATTTTAAGCCTGTTAAAGAGCAGTTGAAAATCCTAAATGCAACAATGGGTTCATGGGGAAGTAACTGGAATCCAGAGCAAGCAATAAATGACTGTAGAAATGATTTAGATAAATTTCAAAATATTGTTAATGCTTATAACGACTCTTCGGGTGCAGGAGTATTACTTGAAAATGCACTTAAAAAACAAAATGAATTAGCTAAAGAAGTAAAAAGTATCCAAAAGTCGATTAACAATACAAATACTTTATTACTTGCAAAGATTTCACCTAAAGCAGCATCAGTTCTAAATACATTGAATGATAAGTTTTCTGGTTTATCTTCAGATATATCACCGCAAGACTTAGACATTATTGAAAAGTTTACGTCCTTATTTTCTATCAATCATAATAAAGTGTCTTTTTTACAATCAGATTTCTATGGCGTTTCAGCGAAACATTTTAATATAAATCAGGTGGTTAATGATTTAAACGCTAGCCATAATGAAAAGCAAAAGCAGCTTGATAATGCGGAAGACGAAGTTCAACGTATAAATGGTATATTGAAAGGAACTCCTAAAGGTACAAGGGAGGATGCTGTTAAAGAAAGAGATGATGCGGCTCAAGAACTGCATGTGTTAAAAAGAGCTGAATTTATTCCGCAAGAGCACCAAAGCTATGTTGATGCAATTAAGCAGTTGGAAGATGAATTTACAACTAAAAGTATACAACGAGATAATCTTAGTGAATCACAAGGAATGTTTGAAACTAAACTTGGTACATTAAAAGAAAGTATTGGCTTATTACAGCCTAAGCGAAATGACTTAGGGCGGTATCAAAAGCGTATTCAAACAGCATCAATAGAATATCAGGAACGTTTTGACTCACTAATAAACTTATGTGGTGATGAAAATTCATATGAATTAAATGAAGAGTTCATCGATCAGTCTCACTCAAAGATAATTTCAATAAAATCGTTCTATTCTGAGTCCATCAGTAATTTAAAACAGTTATTTACACAAAGTTTTATACCTGAATTTGATGAAATGACACATAAAACGCAATATCAAAGTCATGAAATCGATCATGCTCTAATTGAGTTTGACACACTGTTTAATACTGTTTATCAAAAGAAAGATCAGTTATCTAATGAAATTCACGCACATAACAGTGATGTTAATGCAGAAATTGAAGAGATACGAGATGGTTCGCGTTTGATTGACAGTAAAGTAAATGAGATCAATGCAATATTTAATGGTCGTGAAATATCTAATCTTGAGTCAATAAAAATGCTCGTAGAAAAGAATACTCAATTTGATGAATTGATGAATCATTTGGACAGGAATAACGTCCACGGTAATGAATTATTAGATGAGGAGTTTTATGAACGTTTAAATCACTTTTGCCAAAGTCACTTTACTTCTAAAGATGGTATCACGACAATTCAAATGCAAAGTTTGATTAAAAGTGTTAAGTACCAATATCAGAAAAAGGGAACGAACATTGTAACTTCAAAACCTCAATCAGGTGGCACTACAGCAGCAACCAACTGCATTCTTCTTGCCGTACTAATGAATGAATTGGTCAGTGACTCTGTGAAGCTTAGTTTGCCGCTTGTTTTAGATGAGATTGGTAACTTAGACGACAATAATATCCCTGAAGTCAGAAAAGTTGCTGATCAATATGGTTTTAATGTTTTTGCCGCAACTCCCGATTTAAATCCTTCAGCCTTAGATTCATTGAATAACTTTGTGACTTTAGGTGAATTTGTTTGTGAGGGGGCAATAGACCCTGAAGCAATCACTATTTGTTATGATAGAAATGAATTCTTTGGTAAAAAAATAGAAGAAGCTGACGAGTTTATAGAAGCTGAGGAATTAAGTTAGTGGCTACAAAAATAGATGCAGGTAAGTGTATCGAGTTATTCATTCAGTATAAAAACATAATGTTCACACTCATTGATGAGATGGATCAAAGTGAAGCTAACTATGGTGTTAACCTTCATTTATACACCAGTGAGTGCCGTAAGCTTATAAAGTTACTAGAAAAGAGTGACTCTGCTGAAGCCAAAAGAATTTCTTATGCCTTTGATATTAGCAATTTAGAGCACAATGGATTAATTGTTGGTGTAGATAAAAACCGTAACTCTAACAAAATAACATTTCAGACTTTTTTTATTGATTTATTTAGGCACTTGGATAATAAAAGAGTAAAAAGTCTATCAAATTCAGATTATGAAACTATTAGAATTGATTTCTTAGTATTATTAGATAAGTTCAAAACTATACCTTTATCTAATGATAATACTGAATTTACTGAAGCATATGAAACATTGACTCAAAAGCTAACTGATACGCTGGTTTTGATAAAAAGGAACACTGACTCGCTAGATGGTAGTGCAAAAAGGTTATCTGAGTTTATTGATAAGGTCGATAGTAAATTATCTAATTCTAACTCTAATCCAGCAATTCAAAAACTTGAAGAGTTAGCCAATTTATATGAAAGAAAGGTTATTCCAAGCATTGAATTTTTGAACCCCAATCAACTTATTGAAGGTAATAATACTTTTGTAAGGATAATTCGAGAGATTGAAGATTTATTTGCAGATAAGTTTCCGAAACTTGCTACTTATATTCAATATAGACACACAGCAATTTCCAGCTATCACAAAGACATAAAAGAAATTCAAAGGACATTATTAAGTTATTACAAACGACATAAGAGAAGTCGCGATGTATTCAATGCTTTGGAGAATGTTTTCAATAAGTTGAAAAAAGAAACTTATCAACTTCATGATGGCAAGATGATTAACAATCAAATACCGCTATCAGATCTTAACAGTGTCATTATTAGAGGTAATGCACTCAAAGGATTAAAGTCATATTCAAACTCATTTTCTTCTAAAATCGCATGGAATGATGAATATTCAGTGGCTGATTTAAAGGAAATAGTACGAGTTCATAAAGAAAAACTAAACCAAGATTTAAGCAAGCCAAAACAAACCTCTACAATCAAAAATGATGATTTGAAAAGCAATAGGCTGAAGAAGCAAAAGCAATTAAGAATTATTAAGTTGATAAATAGCCTAAATGTGAATTCAGAATATTTTGATGTGTTTGATGCTATTCACTCATTACTCGTAACTTCACTTGATGACTATGAATTAATTGATTCAATACACGGTTATAGAAACTTCATAGCAAAAGAAAAAGTTAAAAATAGATTGATACAAAGCCAAGACAAAAAAATTATTACGTTAAGTGGTTACGAACATCAATATTGGAGAAGGTCATTGAAGGAGAATAAAGCAATATGAATAGTAAGCGAAGTACAGAGATCTTTAACTTATTGATGAACGGAAAAGTTATTAACAAAAATGTATTAGATATTAATAACGATCAAAAAATACCAAATAAATATTTTACTGAAATATCGTCAAATATTGATGGATATAAAGAGCATTATTTTAATAGTGGTTTTGAATTTGTTGACAAAGTTCCCAATTGTTTTTTTATAAGATCTTTAGGAGAAGATAAGGGAAATGTAAAAATAGCTTCTAAAATTCAAGCACTGTTAATCGTTTTAGGTCGTGGAATTACTCAAGATAATTTTGAGTTAGATGTAATGTTTGATTCTCATGCAGGATTGACTAAAGAAATGGTCAACAAGATAAATAAAAATGAAGAATATAGAACTGTTTTAGATGCAACAAGAATAGAAAGTGACTTGTGGGATGAATGCAAAAAGCTGCTCGTTGATAGACAAATAGCTGTTGTTAACCGTTCAGGAAACTATGTTGTACTTGATGCTGGCAAATCAATATATGAGGCATTGATTAGACAAGGCGCAGAAGAAATTGTTTAGGTCATGTGATTATCATAAATACTGCTCTTCAAATTTAATATTTAAACTATAAATGGATATTAGGATATGGACACACCTATAAAAAAATATTTAAAAAAGTATTCAGCAGTTGAAGCCGCTGCTGTATTTTCCGCATTATCTTTAAAACCTGCTTACCAATCAAATTTGTGTCGATTAGAAAAAGCGGTTCATTATTGTTTATCTTATTGCAAAGGAAAGCTTAGACCAGATCCTAAGTTTATTAATAAACTGTTTTTACTTATGGAACAGCAGGGAATAGCTTCAATGGAAGATCCTGCGGAAAACGTATTTACCTCAAATTTATGGCTAAGTGATAGATCTTATCAAGTACCATTAGGACTTTGGGAGGGGGGTATATATCAAACTCAGCTATTTTTGAATGTAGTTGATAAGATGCCAAAAGTTGGTGAGTTTTTAACTTTATATGAAACCATCAGTCAGGTATTGAAAGCCAGTGATAATGTTCTAAAACGTAATCGAGTGCCTTTGAATAAGGTTGGTGGTGACACACCAATAGATTCTCTTAAAAAAGGCGATACTTCAAATATTACAAATTTAATTTTGTCAGCGTTGGTGAAAATTGATAATAAGGATTTATTACCAACTTTACAGCCTAATGAATGGGCTGAATTATATAAACAAGATTTTGGTAATACAAACCTTGAAGAAAAACCATTCATTAATTTTAATAACCAAGTTTATATAATTCTACCTTCTGCAATAACAACGTCAATTAGAAGGTTAATCTTTTCATTCTGTAAGGATAATGATGTTTTCACTCAATTCATTGATTCATTGGCTGGTGAGCTTGAAAAGAAGCAGTTCGAAACAAGGTTACTAGGGAAGTATGACCACGCCCCTATAAGATACCGTGAAGTACCTAACGTTAAAAGCTGGTCATCTAGTGAAGTTCTTTTAAATTTTGATGAAGGGTATTATTTTCATTTTATTTTTCTTATGGATAAATTGGATGGTTTTGATGAAGAATGGTTTAGTGGCTGTACTTCTGATGATGAACAACTATATGATTATATTGATAATAGAATTAGTCAAACAAAAGAGGGGATAATACGAAAAGATAAAAAAGCGAAAGGCTGCTCGATAGTTGTTCCTTGCTCATTCGGTAGAGGGGTAATGATAAAGTCTGACTTTAAAAATGATGAGTCTTGGATTTCTCAAGTGATTCCGCCAGATGATCTTGATGTTTTAAGCAATGATAAAGACTGCTCTCCACATAAAATTTGGAGAATTTTAGAGTCTGAATACAAGGTTAAGGAAATGGGGGCTAAACTATTTAATTTTAATGGTTTTCTAAACCTTTATGCCTATGCAAAAGGGGAGAATTATAATCTTATTCCTCATGAACAATTTCAAGAAGCTGGTCAATCACCAGAATCCATATTTATTGCCATTCCTACAAACTGTCAAGTTGGCCTTCGAGAGCAGGTATTGAACGATTGCGACATTAAAAATGCATTTCATAAAGAGCATGGGTTCATAAAGGTTAGGAGGGGGTTTGTAAATAGTCTTTTCATTGAAAACGATAGGTATGATTTATTTTGCCCAGTAGTAGTTGATCGAAATACACTTCAAGTTTTATATCAAAAAGGTGCTATATCCTTATGGATTGAGATGGAAATTATTGAAGGTGTAGAATTTTCTCTACAGTTTCAAATTTTCGATGCAACTGTAAGTTGGGTTCCTCAATTAGTAAAAGCTTTGAATGCTGAGAAAATATCTATTTCAGAGATTAAAGTTTGGAAAGTTAATTTTTCATTTCCTAAAAATATACGATTAAAAAAAGATATAAGTATTGAAAAAGTTACCCAATCGGAATCATCACTTTTTAAAGATAATGTCCTAACTTCTTATTATAATGAAGACCTTATTAATGGGCTTAATCTACCGATAAACACGGCAGAAAAAACAATAATATTTTCTTTTTTAAAGCACGTAAAAGCGGAAGAAAATATAATTCATAATATTTTCTTAGATGATTTTGCAAGACATACCCATTTTTTTCAAGCAAATGGATATCGTGAACATCTAGATATTCAAATAGATAGGGAAGAACCTATAGTTGTTGAGGAAACCGATGATAAAAATATAAAGTTAGGCATGGGCTGGAAAGATAACAAACCAAGTAAAAACAACCTCATTGAAGGAAAAGAACCGTGTAAAAAGTACCTTAGCGGAATAGTTGCTTCAACTTGGGAAAAAATTCAAAAGAGATTAAAAAACCTTGATAGAAAATCTTTAATTAGCAAGCTATTAAATAATTTAGAACTAAGTGAGCATCAGAAAAATAGATGGAACAGAACCTATAAAGCTAATTTATCCTTACATGAAAATAAAGAAGATCTATATAAAGTTGCCTCTGAAAAAACAAGTCAATTTAACGGTTCATCACTAGGCTCTCGATTATTAATTGAAATGGCTGTTTGCGAAACGGTTTTAGATGGAGGGAAGAACGCTGGTATTTTGGATATTCAGGAACTTTTATGTTTAACAATGACAATGCATATTCTAGGTGGTGTTTCTGAAGCTATAAATTGTGATGTAATTGAACCAAGATTGGTAATCTCAAGTTTTGGAGATATATTATATGACCATGGTTTTTACGATACTATTGTCTCACCATACCACAGTTCAAATCAGCAGAGTGATTTTCAACATTCAGCTAAAAACTACATAACTCATTTTGATGAGAATAAGCCAATTGCCAGTGTCAAAGATCATTTTGATGATGAATTTCTTGATGCATGGTTTACTGAGTTTCAATTTGATATTGACGAAGCTAGAAGGTTCATTGATTTTATTGAAGATTACGGACTTAAATTAAATAAACTTGTTTTTGAAGTGCCTTATTCCACTTTAACTAAAGCTTTCCCAACAAGCGAATTGGAAGCATATAATAAAGTCTTATCTGTTTTGACCATTTATCCTAGAAAAAACTGGATTGATATTCCAAAGCCATTCAAAAAAACTGATTGGCAACCTTGGAAGTTTAGAAGGAGATTTTCTAATGCATTCAAGCCTATTGTAGAAATAAATGAGCAAAAAGATTTATTTATATCCCCTGAACATATAAGGAGAGGTTTTTTTCATCTATTGAAAAGTTCCTATCAAGCTCATTTGGATGAAGACCATTTTACATCAAAAAAAATGCGTAAGTGGATTGGTAAGGCGAGATCAAAAGCAGGGTTGGCTTTCAACACTAAAGTAGCTGAAAAATTAAATTCTCTTGGTTGGAATGTAAGGGAAGAAATTAAAATAACTGAAATATTAAATAAGAAGTTGATCGACTTAGGTGACATTGATGTTTTAGCTTGGAATGATAACCTAAATGTAGTTTTAGTCATTGAATGTAAAGATCTAGAGTTTGCAAAGACTCAGGGAGAAATAGCGCGGCAGCTTAATGAATTTAAAGGCGTTATAAATAATAAAGGAAAGAATGATCGACTGTATAAACATATCTTAAGAATTCGTGAACTTGAATCTGATCTCGATGGAGTTGCAAAGTTTATTCATTCTAAGAATCTAATAGTATTAAAACCTTGTGTTTTGTTTTCTAGAATTGCCCCAATGAACTTTACAAACTCATCTGAGTTTAATAAGGATATTAATTTCTTATGTTTTGAAGAAATAGAAGAATTTTTACAGAAGCTTGAGATTAATGTACCACATAGCTTAGTCATGGATTTAACAAGGGATATTGTTTAGTGAAAAGTGTACTTCTATTAGTTTGGACGTTATTTCTTCTTTTTGTAATGGGGTTAAGTATTTTTTTGTTAAGTGCTGATCGTTTATATGTAGAAAAACATATGGGAATAAAAACAAATGATACAGTTTCATTATTTGTTAAACCGACCACTAAAGCTTTACCTAAATATAATTTAGGTAAAGGTGATTATGCAAAGTATCAGTATTTAAGTAAATCAGGACAATGGATTTACGTTTTATATAAAGGTGAGGTATTAACAGCTAAAACTGACCAGTTACGTGTAAAATACATTAAATATAAATCCAACTTTATTTCCACATTAAGTATTTACTTATCAATCATTGTCAGTCTTTTATTTTTTGTAATTACTCTTTTTAAAGTTAAAATCAGTAGTTCTTCTTCAAAAAAAATGTCGATATTAAATGGTCAATATTTACAGGATATTAAAAAGCTGTCCATCTTGAATGATCAGCATCTATTAGGTATTACTAGGCTCGATAAACGTTTAATTGAGCGGCAAAAAGTGTTAAATACCATTGTTGATGATTGTGATTTTTTTAAAAATAAGTGCTCCTTAGTAGAGAGTGAGAATAAAAAATTACAAAAAAGGATAAAAGCGTTTAAGGAAGAGCTTGATAGTGCAGAAATAGTTAAGCAGCAAGTTATTAAAAAACTGAAGCAAGAATTAGATGAATTTTATAAAGAAGAAAGCTTAACTATAGTACATCCCTCAATTACTGATATGAAGACATCTGAAGCTCGCTTAGTCACGCAGTTAGATAAACAAGTACGAGAAGGTTTGATATTTGGTGTCGATTTCAAGCATGATAGATATGAAAATATTTTAAAAGGGAGAAAATTTGAAATTTTCATCGCGACTTGGCTTACGAAAGAGTTGGGTTTTGAAATTGAAGAGTGGTCTCCAGATAAAGGGTTTGAACAAGACATATTAGTTAAATCAAATTTAAATCCTGATCTAATTGTTTCGAATTCAACGGGTGAAAAATTCGGGATAGAGTGTAAATATCGAAGTAAGTATTTCAAACAAAACGAGACAGAGTTTTCTTGGGGGACTACATATCAAGGCAAGCGATATGAAAGATTTCAAGGAGAAAAGAACTATCCTGTTTATGTTTGTTTAGGAGTGTTTGGGACTGCTGATAATCCTGAATCATTTTCAATGTTATCTATTAAAAAATTAATTGATAAATCCTTTAAAAAGAAATTTTCAAAAGCTAGCTCTGAACAATTTGTTGTTAGTAAAGCTAATATTGAGGCTCTTGATGAAAGTAGTAATAGTTTATTTTCTGCATTAGAGCCAATTAATTAAAGACATATCATTATATAGTTGTTTAAAAAACACTCTGTGACACATGATTCTTTAAAGAATCAATAAGACTTAAGTTATGCTATGTAATGATATTTAATCCTTCTCTACATTGCTGAAAATTAGGCTTTTAATTGTATTTTTAATGAATCGTGTACTTTTAGATAATATCTAAAAGTTATTATGTACATATTTGCGTACAGAAAGTTACCTTTACCTATTGTATCCCTTTAAATTCAGTGCTTATTCATAATCGTGCCAATTATTGGATCTTTTATAGTCCTAGTTATTCTCAAATAGTACGGTTGTATCATTATATAACCCTCATTATATGGGGGCAGTATTGATATTTCCTTAAATGATATTGACGTGGTTTAATGGATTCGACTACCCCAGTTAAGACATAATAACCTTAACTGGAGAACATAAATGACAAAACGTAAAAAATACACCAAAGAGTTTAAACTTGATGCAATTTCTTTAGTCAGAGATCAAAATATTAGTGTATCTGAAGCGAGCAGAAATCTAGGTATTGGAAATCAAATGCTTGGCCGCTGGATCAAAGAAGCAGAACAAGAAGATGGTCAAGCTTTTCGAGGTAACGGTAAGCTAACACCTGATCAAGAAGAAATACGTAAATTAAAAAGCCCAAGTAAAGCGCCTGGAGATGGAGCGTGAGATATTAAAAAAAAGCGACGGTCTTCTTTGCAAAAGAAACGAAGTGAAATATTCGTTTATTACCCATCATAAGAAGATCTGGCCTGTGGTACTTATGTGCCGAATATTGGGTGTAAAAAGCAATAACTATTATAGTTATCAAAAGCGTAAATTAGATAAGCCAAGTGATTCAACACACCAAGAGATGCTTGAGTTAGTAAAGGATATTGCCAAATTTAGTGACAATACCTATGGCGAAAGACGTATTAAAGCGGTACTGAATGCGTTGAGTTTCCGTGTAAGCCGATGGACAGTAGCCAAATTAATGAAAGAGGCTAATGTTTGGGTTCGTTACAAAAAGAAATATAAAGCAACAACCAATAGCAATCACAATAAGCCGCTTTATAAAAATGAGCTTGAGCAAAATTTCATCACAGAGCAGCCAAATCAAGTGTTTGTTGGTGATATCACTTATATTTGGACTGCGGAAGGTTGGCTCTATTTAGCGGTTGTTATCGACCTATACGCTCGCAAAGTTGTTGGCTGGAGCATGGGGTCAAGAATGAAAGCTCAACTTGTCTGTGATGCACTAACGATGGCTGTTTGGCAAAGAAGCCCAGAGAAAGGACTTATTGTTCATTCCGATCAAGGTGTTCAATATGCAAGCCACCAGTACCGAAAATTACTTAATAACAATGGCTTTATTGGCAGTATGAGTAAAAAGGGCTGCTGTTGGGATAATGCCGTTGCTGAAAGCTTCTTTGGTAGCCTAAAGCAAGAGCGTGTTCATTGGAGAAATTATGAAACACGCTATGAAGCGCAACAAGATATAATGAATTACATAACCATGTGGTACAACAGTAAGCGACTACACTCTTACTTAGGGTATCAAAGCCCAAATGATTTTGAATTAAAAATTAATGAGTTAGAAAAAGTAGCTTAACTAGGGTGACTGAATTTACTTGACCAGGTCATATTGTTGACTCTCCATCGAATCAATGGATAGTTTAAATTCAGTTTTGATGACTTTACTTTTGTTATATTAAACTATGTTTTTATTTTCTTAATTGGGTTATTATTTTAGCCTAGCGTTTGAATTATAGGGTAAATCCCCTTTAAATATTCCCCAAAACAAAACTACAAGTTGTTGATTTGACTAGGGCGTAAACACTCAAAAAGCAACAGGTAATACAAGCCAAAATGACAAGTAACCAATTGAATTTTAAAGAAATTAAAAGCATCCTTTTTGTCTGCATGGGCAATATCTGTCGTTCACCAAGCGCAGAAGCTGTTTTCCGTCAGAAAGCACAAGCGCTTTCCTTGATGATAGACTCCGCTGGTGTTATTGGCTCACACGCACGAGAGAAGCCTGATCATCGTGCGCAAAAGGCAGGTATTGCACGTGGATATTCATTTGATAAAATTAAGGCACGTAAAGTTACTGTGCAAGACTTTGAAAAATTTGATTTAATATTAGCCATGGATCAACAAAATATTAAAGATTTAAGCAAAGTTGCCCCTGCAAATCTGCAATATAAAATACAACTTTTTCTCGATTATGCTGAAACCTTTGATGAGCAAGAAGTGCCAGATCCATACTATGGTGGCGCTAAAGGCTTTCAATTTGTGTTAGATTTAGTTGAAGATGCCAGTGATGGTTTAATTAAACGCTTAACAAACGCGTAAGTCGTTTTCAAACAACAATCGAGATAGTTTGCCTTCATACTATTCGTCCTTTAGTGCTAACCAATATTATTTAAGTTTATTCTAGCGCCTGGCAATTAACTTTTACCTGTATTTCATTAAATTGCTTTGTTGATTAACGGGGTATTATCTACCTCTCCCGTGATTTTTATATTGGTATTAGATGGTGTGCTAGTACATATATCTAACAGAATTTAGCTTAAGATAACAAAAAGCCAATTGTATAATACAATTGGCTTTTGACTTTTCAGTGCTTCATATTGTTACAATGAAGACAAGCGAAACAACTTAATCAAGTGTTGGTTTCGTTGGACCCGCTGAATGACGGCTAGTGGCATCACTAACCAGTGCCGTTCGACCAGATTTAGCATGTAATGCACGCTGTTCGCTCGCAACAAACTCACGAGGAATATTACCATGACTGACAATAGTTTCTGGTTTCGTCATAGGCGCTGATGCTTTACCTGATGTTTTACTTGCTGCCGCTTTAACTTTGCGTTTAATGTTTTTTACTTTAGCACGTACTTTTTTCGGTTTTTCATCCGCAACTTCAGATTTAGTGTCAACCGTGGCTACTGGAGCATTTGCAGTATTATCATCTGTCGATGTTACAACGTCAGGTATTACAGCCGGTTGTTCAATAACCATTGGCTCTTCAACTTTAGCTTCAGTTACCGTAGGTGCCTCAGCCTTATCATCTTCAGTATCAATAACATCTTCACTACTGGCTGAATTATCAACATTGACGTTAGCTACCTGAACTATACCATCAGTGGCTGCTTCAGCTGCTTCAGTTGTTTCAACTTTTACTGTTTCAGCGACAATCGCTGCTTTTTCCGTTGCTTCTACTTCAGTTTTAACATCTGTAACTTCAGGCTCATCAAAAGCTAGGTTTTGTTGAACTTCATTGTCAGGATTGTTGATAACTTCAGTTAAGGCATCAGCTTGTACTTTTTGAACTTCAGCAACCGTAGGTGTCGACTCTGTTATTTCACTTGCGCTGTCATTAGATGCAGTAGCACTTTGCTCAGGATATCGAGCGGTAACTGGATCTTCAGTTATTTCACTTTTAATATCGCTTGCATCAGCGTTTTGTCTACGGCGTTGACCGTGTGCACGCATATGTCGAGGAGAACGTCGACTTCTTGGACGTTGTTCTTCTTTTGCTTTGTCAGTCGTTTGTTCAACCGTTGTGTTCTCAACATTATTGGTTGTTGCTACTGTGTCCACTACTGGTAAAGTTTCAACTTTACTTGCGTCAACAGCATTTTTTTCAGTTGCTGTTGCTTTAACTGGATTACTGGCTGTTTTTCTATTTTCAAGGTTAGCATTGCTACTGTTTGTATCGCTGGCATTAACCCGTATTTTTTTACGATTGTTACGGCGTTGACGACGTTCAGCAACTTTTTCTTCTTTCGGCTTTTGCACTCTTTCTTTTTGAGGCTTAGCAGGTGTTGAAACTTTAGTTGCAGTATTCGCTTTATTGTCAACAGTATCTTGAGGTTTACGCTTGTCATTGCGCGTATCGTTACGGCTGGTCTTACGAGTGTCATTACGACCTTCATTACGTGAATCGTTACGGTTATTACGGCGTTGACCTTGACGGCCTCTCTGTGGACGGCGTTCATCATTATTTTTAGCCGTGTTTTCTGCTGGCATTTTCGGTGCCGGTTTAACTTCTTCCTCTTCAGCAAAAAGTGATTTAACCCAAGAAACAACGCCTGCGATGAAACCTTTTGATTCAGCGGTTTGTTCTACAACAGGCGCTGCCTCTTGTTTTTTCGGTGCTTGTTTAGGAGATGACATACCTTGTAGTAAAGGCTCGTCGCGCTTACTGACTTCTTTATCAAATTTAGGCATAACAGCTTCTTCAAGTGCTGCTTGCTTAATTGGCATGTCGTAGCTAGCTTCTTCAATACCTTCGTCTTTGCGTACACGGATAACTTCATATTGTGGTGTTACCATGTTTGGATTAGGGATGATCAGAATTTTTACGCTGTGATGCTTTTCAATATGAAATACTGAACGACGTTTTTCGTTTAACAAATAGGTCGCAACAGGTACAGGTACTTGTGCTTGTACTTGTTGAGTATTGTCTTTAATGGCTTCTTCTTCCATTAAACGTAATACCGATAATGCGAGTGATTCAACGCCACGAACATGACCTGTACCACTACAACGTGGACATACACCTTGGCTAGTTTCACCAATAGAAGGGCGTAAACGTTGACGCGACATTTCGAGTAAACCAAAGCGAGAGATACGACCTAACTGAATACGAGCTCTGTCTTGTTTGACAGCATCACGCATTCTATTTTCAACTTCACGCTGATGACGAACAGGGGTCATATCGATGAAGTCGATAACCACTAAACCACCTAAGTCACGCAAGCGTAATTGACGAGCAATTTCTTCGGCGGCTTCTAAGTTGGTATTAAAGGCTGTTTCTTCAATATCACTGCCTTTAGTTGCTCGGGCAGAGTTAATATCGATTGACGTTAATGCCTCGGTTGGATCAATAACGATTGAACCACCAGAAGGCAAACGCACTTCACGTTGAAAGGCAGTTTCAATTTGCGTTTCAATTTGATAATGGGTAAATAAAGGTACGTCATTGGTGTAAAGTTTAACTTTACTTAAGAAGTCTGGACGAACAATTTCAATGTGCTTTTTAACACTTTCAAAAATTTTCGGGCGATCAATTAATACTTCACCAATATCACGACGTAAATAGTCGCGAATTGCACGTAAAATAACATTTGTTTCTTGGTGAATTAAGAATGGGGCCGGACGACTTGCTCCCGCTTCTGAAATCGCGTTCCAATGATGTAATAGAACGTTTAAATCCCATTCAAGTTCTTCATATTCTTTACCAACACCAGCAGTACGAACAATTAAGCCCATACCTTTGGGTAAGGTTAGCTTGCTTAATGAGGCTTTTAAGTCCGTGCGTTCATCACCTTCGATACGACGTGAAATACCACCGGCACGAGGGTTGTTTGGCATCAGCACTAAATAACTACCAGCAAGGCTAATAAAAGTAGTTAACGCTGCACCTTTTTGGCCGCGTTCTTCTTTATCAATTTGCACGATAACTTCTTGGCCTTCGCGCAATACTTCTTTGATGTTAGGACGACCTTGGAAGCTATAACCTTTAGGGAAGTATTCACGAGCGATTTCTTTCATCGGTAAGAAACCGTGACGATCAGCACCATAATCAACGAATGCCGCTTCTAGCGACGGTTCTATACGGGTGATTTTTGCTTTATATATATTGGATTTTTTTTGTTCGTGACCAGGACTTTCGATGTCTAAATCATAAAGTTGTTGACCATCTACAAGTGCTACACGCAATTCTTCAGATTGTGTAGCATTAATTAACATACGTTTCATAGTTTGTGTGACTCATTTTAGTCACAACACACCATTGCTTAGAACACAAAGTCATCTATCGCTATGGTAACAGCAATTTGTCAGCCTCACGGGTGTCAATCTTACTACGCCATATTACGCAGCAAGCTGTTAAAAATTCTGATTGTTTAATATAACTGCGACGCTTAACGTCACAGTAAAATTGATTCTTTATGTGCTCAGTCTGTGTGCTGTGCGCAACAGAAAATTAAGTGCTTCGTTAATTTTAGTTCGATATTTTTATCGTGTTTTCTAATAATTTAACGATTGAAAATTTGACTTGTTTTTTCTGTTTAATTACATAATCGCTTTATTGCGCCGGACAATATGTTTATGCGCTGTTTTTGACAAGTTACACGCGTCAAATTCGCAATAGGCCTTACTTTTAATATCTAGACAATGATATTTGGTAAAATTGTCTAATACTAACGTGGCCGCATTTTGCCTCTTACGTCTCGCTTAAAGCATCCTTTTTACTTGTTACGGCTAGAATATAGCGGTAACCATCCTATTATCACACTTTATTTTCAGATAAGCCAATTAAATCCTCGTTTTAATTGCCTCTAATTCGAAAAAAATATGCTAAACTGCGCGTAATTATAGTTCCTAGTAAAACTGATATGACAGATAGCCCAAAACCTCAAGTTAGATTTTTCACGGTAGACAGCGAAGATGCCGGTCAACGTATCGATAACTTTTTAGTTAAAACCCTAAAAGGTGTGCCCAAGAGCATGTTATATCGCTTATTACGTAAAGGCGAAATTCGCGTTAATAAAAAGCGTACTAAACCTGAATATAAGTTAGTTGACGAAGATATTATTCGTGTTGCGCCTATTCGCGTTTCGGAAAATACTAATACGGTTTCTACGCAGTTAAACGTTGTTGCGAACTTAGAAAAGCAAATATTATTTGAAGATGAACGTTTAATTGTGATTAATAAGCCTTCAGGTATGGCAGTGCATGGTGGTAGTGGTTTAAGTTTTGGCTTGATTGAAGCGCTGCGAGCTTTACGCCCAGATGCACGAATGCTTGAACTAGTGCATCGACTTGATAGAGATACTTCGGGCTGTTTAGTGGTTGCTAAGAAACGTTCGGCTTTGCGACATTTACATGAACAATTGCGTAATAAGACCGTACAAAAGTTTTATCATGCGTTGGTGAAAGGCCGCTGGTCGACAAAATTAACCCGTGTTACTGAAAGTTTAAAGAAAAATGATTTAAAATCAGGTGAGCGTGTTGTGGTCGTTGATAATATTAACGGTAAAGAGTCAGAAACACGTTTTAAAGTCCTTCAGCATTATAAAAACGCCACGCTGGTTAGAGCTTTTCCGGTGACCGGACGTACTCATCAAATTCGCGTGCATTGTCAAACAAAGGGGCATTCGATTGCCTGTGATGCTAAATATGGTCATGAAGATTTTGATCTAGAAATGAAGACTTTAGGCTTGAAACGTTTGTTTTTGCATGCGGCCAGCATTGAGTTTACTCATCCGTTAAGTAATGAACGAATAAAAATTGAAGCACCGTTAGAGCCATCGCTTGAAAAAGTATTAAAAAAATTAACTAAAGCTGATGTGCAGTAAGCATGTTTATATTTAGTTCTACGGTTACTTAACTAGCCTCAGTTCGGGTTAATGGACTTTGTAACCTGTTGATTCATAGTGTTATTGGCTAAATTATTCACGATATTTTTTAAGTGAAAGATTAAAAGAAGTGCAATGATGGAATTTAGGCGCTTAGCAAGGGATTTTTACAAACCAATAGCGAGCTATTGGGCGTAAAAATAACGCTGATAGGCATTTAAATAGCATTGTTGGGTAAAGTAGCTTAACCCGAACGGGGATTAACTAATAACTGAATTATATAGTTAACAGTAGAGCTTTGTCAGGTAAAGCTGACTTTAAACGAGAAAATTTAAAAGTATAATAATGGATAAGAGTTTTTCTTCATTATTAGGCTATTGGCTTTCATACCTTTAAGTTTTTTCGATTACTTTACATTGTCTTCATTTTGGCATCATTAACTCAGACTTAGTTAGGTATCAATAGTTAATCAATAAGCTTTAATAGCGATTCAGATAACGGCCTTGTGCAAGCCAAGTTAACTAAACCGCTCAACAGGTAAAGTTAAATAATTACTCGTTTTTAACTGTAAATGCAATGACATCACTTAGTGAATGCCAGGCCGTATTCTCGTTTATTTACATCGAACTGGCTTTTTGATGGACAACATCATAAACCGAACCAAATGACTGCTTAACATTTAGGTCCATATTGATATGTAGTTTCCTTGCTATATCACTAGATGAAATTACGCCCCGGATATGATGACTTTCTCGATCTAGTACTAGGCAATGGCGAAGTTGATAATCTTCTAAAGTTGACACTACATCACCAACAGACGCGCGTAGTAACTCATTGTAATCAAACGCATGAAAATCTGATTTAGGGATCATTAAATCTTTCACCAATACATCTTCGCGGGTAATACCTTTAGAAAGCTTTGCTACAATATTTTGTTCTGACAATTCATTGGTACTGATAATACCAATAAAACTATCGTGTTCAGCAACGACAATATTCATTCGAACATGTGTTTTTAACATCAATTGTAATGCCGTTATTGCCATAGTTTCACCATCAATCATCAGAGCTTGATGAACCTTAAAGTCAGTGAATATTTCTACCGCTGGCGATGCTAGATTAATTTCTTCAAATTGCTCTGGTGATATTATGTTGTCTGTGGCTGCTAAGTTAACTAAATGTAATTTTTTCATATTTATCTCTTAATTTTTTACGCACTGGGTAGTAAGCGCTTTTATGGGCTGCTTGATATATCCACAAATGCTCTTAAATATTTATTTTTCATCAGTTAATAACTTTGCTGCTACCGCAGTATATTGCTTTGTGGACAGAACCAATAGTTACCAAAACAAGATACGCGGTTATGCTATATATCTTTCATTCAGATTTTGCTATTTAGCGCTGTTATTAACTTAACGTGGTGATAAGACCATTAATCAATAACAAAAACTTGAATGTTATGTGATAAACGTATCTGGCAAAATAAATCGTGGTGGGGCACGAGAGTGAAAACCTTGAAAATAAGATTGAAAAATGAAAGGAGTAAAATAACTTAACTTAATGTATTTATCATGTGGAAATTGAATAATGGTGTGTGGTATCAATGCTGAACTATCAAAGTCTAACTCATCAGTTTGATCAATTTCAGTAACGCTTAATTCGACAAAATTTAAATCACTTAACGCGTTTACCCCTATTTCATTTGCAGAAACAGTAGGTAATAACATGCTTATAATGAAAAGAAATTTAAACATCGCTTATACAAGCTTAAAGTAAATGATTATCATAGTTTAAGTTATGGAGCAGCGATGTTGATAATTCAAGCTTAAAATATAAATAGATCATCTCAGTTACAATTATATACATTGAAATTAATGAAATTTAACTGATAGGTTCGACAGGCAATGTGCAGAGCAGGGTGCATGCGACCCGAATAATAATTAAAACGATACCGGTCATATTTATCGTACGAGTATCGTTTGTTTTGTCGTTAATTATATATACTCGATATTAGCGTCACTAGGCCAAGCACTATTTTCTTGTTCTAGCCGTGTTGATTGTACGGATTATTTTCATCACCAGTAACACTCTATATAAGAAGTAATACCAAGCCTATTAAGTTTGTTCCCAATCAGAGCTTACTTAATGGACTTAATAGGTCAGCGCTTTTGGTCGAAGATTGGTTGTTAACTTTAAACCTATAATTAAGCACTTTTTTGTTCAGCTAAAACATCTAAGCCGTGTTGTTTTAAAAGTTCTACCAGTTTAATCAAGGGTAAGCCAATAAGTGTATTAGGATCATTGCCTTCAAGTTTTTCAAACAAACAAATACCCAAACCTTCGCTTTTAAAACTGCCTGCGCAATTATAAGGTTGTTCGGCATGAAGGTAATTTTCTATTTCGGTACGGGAAAGATCTTTAAAATGTACGAGAAAAGGTTCAATTAATGCTGTGGTGTAATCTAAGCCGCTGTCATAAACACAAAGACCGGTATAAAAAACGACGGTCTTGTTGCTAAATTTTTCTAGCTGTTTAACGGCATTTTCAAAATTATGTGGTTTTCCTAGGATTTCACCATCACACATGGCAACTTGATCTGAACCTATGATCAAGGCGTCAGGAAACTCACTGGCAACAGCTTTGGCTTTTTCAATAGCTAAACGTTCGACTAATGCAACCGGCGATTCATTGTCTAATGCGCTTTCATCAATATTAGGTTTAGCACAATCAAAGGGAATGTTCAGTTTAGCTAAAATTTCTTTGCGAAAAGCAGAGGTGGAGCCTAAAACAAGTTTTTTCATTAATATCACTCAAAATATAAACAGATAGCTGTTAATATATGGCCTATCTTGAGTTTTTAAACAAATTTAGCTATTTTTCTTTTGACACAGGCCGGTAGGCACTTTATTATGCGCGCCTTATGAAAAATCTTAAACTCCCGATAACGATAGACCCATCTAGAAGCGCACAGCGAAAGCTCGTGTGTGACGGATACTTTGAAGTATCTGGGATGAATAGATTGCTTGCTGTGTGTGATGCACAATGTGAGCAAGTCCAAGTGAGTGCTAATTTTGCTGTGGATGAACAGGGGTTGATAGTAATATCAGGCACTTCATCGGCAACAGTTGCATTAATTTGTCAGCGATGTACTGAAAGGTTCGAATTGGCATTAGAGGTAAGTTTTACTTTTAGTCCAGTGAAAGACGTTGAAGCAGAAGCTGAGTTGCCGTCATATTATGACGCAATTGAATTAGATGAAAATGGTGAGATTAATCTGCGAGAATTAGTGGAAGATGAGTTTTTACTCGCGATTCCATTAATTCCAAGGCACTCAATCAAGGACTGTCAAGCTCCATCTGATAGTGTTTGGGGTGAGTTGCCGGAAGAGCTAGAGAAACCGAACCCATTTGATGTATTGAAAAACTTAAATAGTTAATTATTAGCTAATAACCGAATTTTTAGGAGTAGGCAATGGCAGTTCAAAAGAGCAAAAAGTCTCGTTCAAGACGTGGCATGCGCCGTTCACATGACGCAGTAACGGCAACGCATTTATCAACAGATCCAGTATCTGGTGAAACTCATCGTCGTCACCATGTAACAGCTGATGGCTTTTACAAAGGTGTTAAAGTAATCAATAAGTAATCTGTAACGATTACCTTGATTAATCTAACCATAGCGTTAGATGTTATGGGGGGCGATCAAGGCCCCCATGTAACACTCTCTGCTGCTATACTTGCAGTAGAAAATATTCCTGATCTCCACTTATTATTATGCGGTGACGAAAGTGTCATTGTTGAAAAGCTTTCAAAAAAACAATTTTATCCACACCCAAGAATAACTATCTTCCCGACAACACAAGTTGTTGCAATGGATGATAAGCCCATTTATGCCTTGCGCAATAAAAAACAGTCATCTATGCGTAAAGCACTAGATTTAGTACATGATGGTCAAGCCCAAGCTTGTGTTAGCGCGGGTAATACCGGCGCACTTTTTTCAATGGCTCACTTTGTGCTAAAAACTTTACCGGGTGTTGAGCGTCCAGCATTAATCTCTGCATTACCGAGCAATAAACCCAATCAACATGTTTTTATGTTGGATTTAGGTGCCAATGTTTTTTGTGACTCTAGCGTCTTATATCAATTTGCCATCATGGGCTCAGTCATGGCAAAAGAAGTCGATGGCATTGAAAACCCGAAAGTCGCTTTATTGAATATGGGCGAAGAAGACAATAAAGGTAGTGATCATATTAAACAAACTGCCAGTTATTTATTGGCCAATGATGATATTAATTATATTGGTTTTATTGAAGGTAATGATATTTTTACTAACAAAGCCGATGTCATTGTTTGTGATGGCTTTGTTGGTAATGTTGCCTTAAAAACCTGTGAAGGTGTGGCCAGAATGGTCTACACGCAACTGCAAGAAATTATTAAAAAGCACTTTTTAGCACAAATTATCGGCAAATTGTTATCAAGTACCATAAAAAAACTGTTTAAACCCATGAACCCCGACCAGTATAACGGTGCAAGTTTGATAGGATTGCGCGGTATTGTGGTAAAAAGCCATGGTAACGCCAATGTAACAGCTTTTTATACCGCTATTATTGAGGCAGTTACTGAGGTTGAACGACAAGTTCCAGCAAAAATTAAAGATAAGCTTGAACATAGTTTATGTCATAAAGAATAAGTTTCTTGGTGACGCATTGTTTATAACGTTAAGCTTGACGAATTAAGGCGGTGTAGAACAATGTGAGCTTTACACTGTCACAGTTAAAAAAATTAAATATAATTAGGTCTAATAATGCAAAATAATTTAGCGTTTGTCTTTCCCGGTCAAGGCTCTCAATCTCTAGCGATGTTAGCAGATTTTACTGAGCATGAAGTTGTACAAGCAACGTTTTCTGAAGCCTCTACAGCTCTAGGTTACGATTTGTGGCAGTTGGTGCAACAAGGACCCGTTGAAAAGTTAAACCAAACAAACTTCACTCAACCAGCCTTGCTAACCGCAAGTGTTGCACTGTGGCGCTTATGGCATGCTTCTACACTGACAACACCTGCCATGTTAGCTGGCCACAGCTTAGGTGAATATTCTGCCTTAGTTTGTGCGGGTGTGCTTTCTTTAACCGATGCGGTAAAATTAGTAGAAAAGCGCGGTGAATTTATGCAAGCATCAGTACCAGAAGGTGTTGGTGCCATGGCAGCAGTCATTGGCCTTGATGATAAAATGATCATTGAAGCTTGTTTAAAAGCTGAAAATGGCGAAGTTGTTTCTGCAGTAAATTTTAATTCACCTGGACAAGTAGTGATTGCCGGGCATAAAGATGCCGTTGAGCGCGCTGGCGTATTATGTAAAGCAGCAGGCGCAAAACGGGTATTGCCATTACCGGTCAGTGTACCGTCACATTGTGCATTAATGAAAGATGCAGCAGAAAAACTGGCTGAAGAGTTTAATAATGTTACTTTTAATACACCGAACATTCCGGTAGTTAATAATGTTGATGTAGCAATCGAGACCTCAGTTGAGGCGATTAAAATTGCATTAATTAAACAATTGTATAGTCCGGTACGTTGGACTGAAACCATACAGTTTTTAGCCGAAAGTGGCATTGAACAAGCCATAGAAGCTGGCCCAGGTAAAGTATTGCAAGGTTTGTTAAAACGCATCGATAAGAGCATAGTTTGTCAATCTGTTAATGACAGTGCGTCATTAACTAAAGCATTAGCATCAGTAGAGTAAAATTATATGTTTTCATTAGAAGGTAAAGTCATCTTAGTAACAGGTGCAAGTCGTGGCATAGGTAAAGCTATTGCTACGCAACTTAAAGCCCTAGGGGGTACGGTTATTGGTACAGCAACATCAGAGCACGGTGCGGCGAATATCAGTGAATACTTAGGTGAAGGCCAAGGCTTAGTGTTAAATGTCACTGATGATGCATCAATTAGTGCTATGTTTGAGTTAATTAAAGAGCAACACGGTGCAGTTGATGTTTTAGTCAATAATGCCGGTATTACGCGTGATAATTTGATGATGCGCATGAAAGATGATGAATGGAATGATATCATTGAAACCAATCTCACGTCAGTTTTTAAAATTAGTAAGGCAGTTTTGCGCGCTATGATGAAAAAACGCCAAGGACGTATCATTAATATTGGTTCGGTCGTTGGTACGATGGGCAATGCTGGTCAGGTTAATTATGCGACCGCAAAAGCTGGTTTGATTGGCTTTACTAAATCATTGGCACGTGAAGTTGCTTCACGTGGCATTACGGTGAATACGGTTTCTCCTGGTTTTATTGATACTGATATGACACAAACATTGACGGATGAGCAAAAAGAAGGCATTTTTGCACAAGTTCCGGCTAATCGTTTAGGGAAACCTGAAGAAATTGCTAATGCTGTTGCTTTCTTAGCTTCTGATTCTGCAGCGTATATTACGGGTGAAACATTACACGTAAATGGTGGTATGTACATGGTTTAACAAAAGTTCGCTTTTTGCTTACTTTGTGTTAAATTCGAATAAATTATAAACTGTCAACAGGTTAGACCAGCAAAAAAGTAAAATTAGAAGCTTGCATGGTTGGCTTTTGACGAATAAACTACACACAATTTTGAAAAATTGTATTTTCTAGTAAAGGAAAAAAAATGAGTACTATCGAAGAACGCGTAAAAAAGATTACTATTGAGCAACTTGGTGTAAGCGAAGACGAAGTAAAAGTTGAAGCTTCTTTTGTTGACGACTTAGGTGCAGATTCTTTAGACACTGTTGAATTAGTAATGGCGTTAGAAGAAGAATTTGATACTGAAATTCCAGATGAAGAAGCTGAGAAAATTACCACAGTTCAAGCTGCAATCGACTACGTTACTGCTAACCAGTAATAACAAACGAATGTGATTGATTTCAGGCGGTTTAATTACCGCCTGATTTGTTTTTACTGTTTTAAAATATTAATAACTGTTTTAAATCATGGATTAATTTTTTAAATCAGTTAAATAAAACACCCGTTATTATTCAATTCTATCGGAGGCAGCACATCTCATGAGACGCGTTGTGGTTACCGGTCTTGGCATGCTTAGCCCTTTAGGCAATAGCCCTGAATCAACCTGGCAAAACTTACTACTTGGTAAAAGTGGCATATCTAACATTACGCATTTTGATACCACAGCGTATCCAACGCGATTTGCCGGTTTAGTAAAAGATTTTGATGCTCAAGACTATATGGCTCGTAAAGAAGCCAAGAAAATGGATCTATTTATTCAATATGGCGTTGCCGCTGGCGTGCAAGCTATTAAAGACTCGGGCTTAGACATCACGGAAGAAAATGCTCAACGGATCGGTGTAGCTGTCGGCTCTGGCATTGGTGGTTTAGGTCTTATTGAAGAAAACCATGAGAAATTACTAAAAAATGGCCCGCGTAAACTGTCGCCATTTTTTGTTCCTTCTACCATCATTAATATGATTGCCGGTCATTTATCTATTATGTTTGGTATGAAAGGGCCTAATATTTCAATAGTGACGGCTTGTACTAGCGGCGTACATAACATAGGTCATGCTGCACGTATGATCGCCTATGGTGATGCTGATGCTATGGTTGCTGGTGGTGCGGAAAAGGCATCAACAACCTTAGGCATGGGCGGATTTGGCGCGGCACGTGCTATGTCAACACGTAATGATGCTCCACAAGAGGCTTCCCGTCCTTGGGACAAAGACCGAGATGGTTTTGTTTTAGGTGATGGTGCGGGTGTATTGGTACTCGAAGAGTACGAGCATGCGAAAGCTCGTGGTGCAAAAATTTATGCCGAACTGGTCGGATTTGGTATGAGTGGCGACGCTTATCATATGACTTCACCTCCGGCAGATGGTGCCGGTGCTGCCTTAGCTATGCAAAATGCCATTAATGACGCTAAGGTAAATATTGCGAAAATTGGTTATATTAATGCCCATGGTACATCAACACCGGCTGGCGATATTGCTGAAACTAATGCGGTTAAATCGGTGTTTGGTGATTTGGCCTATGACGTTATGGTGGGGTCAACGAAATCAATGACCGGGCATCTACTTGGTGCAGCTGGTGCAGTTGAAGCGATATTTAGTATTCAAGCGTTAGTTAACCGTGTAGTACCGCCAACGATTAATTTGGATAACCCTGATGAAGGCTGTGATCTAGACTATGTTGCGCATACGGCACGAGATGCTAATTTAGATTATGTTTTGTGTAATTCATTTGGTTTTGGTGGTACAAACGGTTCATTGATCTTTAAGAAAATTTAAACACTGAACTGATCAACTACTGAGGTTAGATTTAATTTAACTTTAATGCGAATAGCGCTTGAACTCAAGGTCTTAAGCCTGAATACTTACTCTAAGTATTCAGGCTTTTTTATGGTAATTATGGTGGTAAGTTTTGTAGATGGACAAGCAGCTAACACGATTGCAATTGATGATCGTGGTTTAGCTTATGGCGATGGGTGTTTTACCACCGCTTTAGTACAACACGGTGAAGTGCTGATGTTAGCACAACACATCGATCGCTTAGTTCAGCAAAGTCAGCAACTAGGTCTACCTAAGTTTGATCTGATGGCATTAACAGACAACTTGCATAACATTAGTGCAGGTATCAAAATTGGCATAGTCAAAGTAATGATCACTTGCGGTAGTGGTGGGCGTGGTTATTCACGCCTTGGTGCAGAACAGGCTAGGGTAATTGTTTCATTGCATGATTATCCAGCCTTTTATCCCCAATGGCAACAGCAGGGGATTAGTGTGGGGATTAGTGAACAGCAGCTAGGCATTAACCCAATGCTAGCGGGTATCAAGCATCTAAATCGTTTAGAACAAGTGTTATTAAGAGCTGAGTTAGATAAACGCCTAGAGGATGATTTGTTAGTAACTGACGCTAATGGTTATGTGGTTGAATGTTGTAGCGCTAATGTTTTCTGGCTAAAGGCCGGTCAGTGGTATACGCCCTCATTAGCTACAGCAGGAGTAGCCGGTTTAATGAGAGCTAATATCTTGTTAAACAACCCAAGTATTCAACAGGGACAATATTTATCTGATGATTTGGATAATATTGCTGCGATGTTTATTAGTAACGCCATTTTAGGTATAGTGCCGGTTAAAACATTTAATGGTCAGCAATTAGATATTTCAAGTGTTGCCAGCATACAAAATCAATGTTTAGGTATGGAAAATTAAAAGACAAAATGATAAATAAACTGCTTAGTTTGCCCTTAATGGTTAGAAAATCACTTATCACCTTAACACTGGTGATAATGTTAAGTATTTTAGCTGTTGTTGGGCTCTTTATCACTGCCCAACTCAAGGTTCAGCAACCATTAGCCGTAGAGCAAGTCGCTTTTATTACCATTAAACCGGGTACGTCATTTAATGCTTTCTCAACACAGTTAGTCACTAAAGGTTGGCTAGAGAGTCGTTTTTGGTTACGCAGTTATATTATATTTAATTCTGAGCACAGTGAAATAAAGTCAGGTACTTATCAAGTACAGGCAAATATGCCGATTATCGAGCTACTTAAAGTCGTTGTTTCAGGTAAGGAACATCAATTTTCTATTACCTTTATTGAAGGTACTACGTTTAAGCAAGTACTAGCACAATTAGCACAACATCCTGATATCAGTCACCAACTGGCTAATTTATCGATAGCGGCTATTGCGAAAAAATTGTCAATTAAGCAAGCTAACCCTGAAGGTTGGCTTTTTCCTGACACTTATGCCTTTACCAAAAATACAGCCGATATTGATATTATTGACAGAGCGCATAAAAAAATGCGCAAGACCCTGGATGAGTTGTGGCACAATAGAGCCACTGACTTGCCTTATACTTCACCTTATCAAGCGTTGATCATGGCATCAATTATTGAAAAAGAAAGTGGTAAGCACGCAGAGCACCCACGTATTGCATCCGTTTTTATTAACCGTTTACATAAGAAAATGCGCCTTCAAACCGATCCAACCGTCATTTATGGCTTAGGTGATCGTTACCAAGGAGATATTACTTATGCACATTTACGTGAAAAAACAGCTTATAACACCTATAAGATAAAAGGTTTACCGCCAACACCGATAGCTTTGCCAGGCGCGCAAGCATTACAAGCGGCTTTAAATCCGGAGTTAAGCCACTATTTATACTTTGTCAGTAATGGTGCCGGCGAACATATTTTTTCAACGAATTTGGCCGATCATAACCGTGCTGTTACTAAGTATCAGCGCAACAAGAAGTGACTTAAAGCGGCACAAGAAATTTAATATATTGTATTATGGAAGTTTAAAATGAATAAAGGCAAGTTTATTGTTGTCGAAGGAATTGAAGGCGCTGGTAAGTCCTCAGCTATTAATGTTATCGAAGCTGTATTGCAAAAGCATAATATTGCTTTTATAAAAACACGAGAGCCTGGTGGTACGCCGTTAGCTGAAGCTTTACGTGATATTGTAAAATCAGCAAGTCATGATGAAGAGTTAACACAAGAAACTGAACTATTTTTGATGTATGCAAGCCGCAGCCAGTTAATGGCCAATAGAATTTTGCCAGCTTTAGCGCAAGGTACATGGGTGATCGGTGACCGTCATGACTTATCATCGCGCGCATATCAGGGAGGAGGACGGCAATTTGATGACAAGGTAATGAATGCTATTGCAGACGTCACGTTAAAGGGGTTTACCCCTGACTTAACACTCTATTTAGACATTGCACCAGAGTTAGGTTTAGCGCGTGCACAAGCCCGAGGCGAATTAGACCGTATTGAATTAGAAAAAATAGAATTCTTTCAGCGCGTTCGAAACAAGTATCTTACATTAGCAACGGCGTCAGAAAGCACCGATATTATAGATGCCAGTCAAGCCATGCAGGCTGTACATAGTGATGTAGCCAAAAGCGTTGAAGCTTTTATATCTCGCAAAGAAGATTAATTAATGAATACTTGGTTGCTTAATATTCAACAGCAATTGTCTAGGCAAATTTTGGCAAGTAAGCTGCCTCATGCCTTATTATTTGCAGGGGTACCAAATGCTGGACAAGAAAAGCTTGCAGATTGGCTTATTAATGTCCTGTTGTGTCAAGCGCTACATCAAGAAAATGTTGGTCACGAGCAACTTATTATTCAGCCTTGTGGTCAGTGTAAAACGTGTAAACTATTTTTGAGCTCGAGTTATCCTGATCACTTGAGTATCATTAGTGATAAGAGCACTATCGGTGTTGATGCAATACGTAAACTAAGTCAATTTTTTGAGAAAACTGCACACATAGGTCAAGCGAAAACAGCGTTAGTTAATCATGCTGATCAGATGACCATTTCAGCAGCTAATGCCTTATTAAAAACATTAGAAGAGCCAACATCAAATAGTTTTATAATTTTAACAACCGATCGTAGTGATCTTTTATTACCCACTATTATAAGCCGCTGTCAGCGTATTGAAGTACGTCCGCCAGTAGGTGAAAAGCTTTTGGCTGAATTTAATAAGCAAGGTGATGATGCTTTTGTTAATTTAACTCACCTTAATGAATTAACTGATGAAGGTGCGGCGGTTGCTTATAACGAGTTTCGTGCTCAGGTTGTGCAATATCTATCTGCATATCAATGCCGAGCCGAAGTACTTGTGACTTTAGCTGGACATACTGATAGTTTTCGCTGGTTAGAAAAAGTATTGGTTGATTTGATGCGTGAACAGTCGGGCTGGAAAATCGCAGCGTCTGATAGCACACTCAATAAACAGCAGTTATGGCAAATTTATAGTTTAGCCCAAGCTGCCAATACTAAACTGAAAACATTAGTGCAAGTAAATCGACAGTTTTTAAGTGAGAAACTCTTAGCCGATATTTGCTTTGCTATACAAAATAGCGGCCAGAAATAGAGGAACAATTTTGGAAAATATTACACTTGAATTTATTTCGGATCGTGATTTATATCAGTCATATATGCCATTTATGAAGCACGGTGGCTTATTTATTCGTACGACCGAGCAATTTGAGCTAGCAACAGATATTAATTTAACTGTTACTTTGCCAGACTCTTTAGAGCCCTCAGAGATTAAAGGTAAGGTTTCTTGGATAACCCCTATTGGCGCGCAAAATGGAACACCGGCTGGTATCGGTGTCAGTTTTGTTGAAGATCCGGATAATGTCCGTAATCAAATTGACAAATTGATAGGGCGTTTGCTTAACTCTTCAGAGCCAACCTTATCAATGTAAGATTAGCGTAAAAGAAATTCATTAATAATAATACAAGCACATTCGTGCGGAGTAACCCCTGTGTTTATAGATTCCCATTGTCATTTAGATCGCCTGAAACTCGAAGATTTTGACAATAATTTAGATAATGTCATCGATGCCGCGTCTGCAGAGAATGTTAATACCTTACTGTGTGTCAGTGTCACGATAGAAGAATTTCCTGCCATGGCAGAAAAAACGGCAAAATATGATCATGTTTGGTTAACTTGTGGTGCACATCCATTAAATCAGGATGATGAAATAGACCCCGAGCAGCTAAGCCAGTTAGCGAAACACCCGAGAGTAGTCGCGATTGGTGAAACTGGATTGGATTATTTTTATGCGCCAGAAACTAAAACTGTACAGCTAGACTCTTTTCGAAAGCATGTACGTGTTGCTAATCAATTGAATAAACCGTTGATCATACATACTCGAGATGCCCAAGCTGATACCTTAGCTATTTTAAGAGCAGAAAAAGCTGAAAATGTTGGCGGTATTTTACATTGCTTTACCGAAAGTTGGGAGATGGCAGAGCAAGCAATTGCAATGGGCTTTTATATTTCTTTTTCAGGGATTGTTACATTTAAAAACGCCAGTGCATTGAGAGAAGTGGCAAAAAAAGTCCCTGCAGATCGATTTCTGATTGAGACTGATGCACCATATTTAGCACCAGTGCCACACCGAGGTAAACAAAATCAACCCGCTTACGTCGTTGAGGTTGCCAAGCACCTTGCAAGTATTCGAGGTACTTCTGTTGCTGAAATAGCGCAGCAATCAAGTGATAACTTTCATCGTTTATTTCCTCGTACACGTAAAGTTTAATTATTAAGTGATGAAAAAAAAGGCCCAAAACTATGAATAGTTTTGGGCTCAGGGAACGGCTCAAAAGGAGATGAGCCTGCGCTAATAAACTGTCAAATTTATCGAACGTCTAACATTAAACACGAGTACTAAATTTTACTGCCTCAATGAAGAGGCTAGCGAGCAATAAGCTAATAACTTAGCTTCAGAATTAAGTGTAGTGTACGGTTTTATAAATGCAAAAATTAATTTATTCTATTGAATTATAAGATATTATTGTGAGTTTTTTGATAAGCTCTAGTTTTAGTCATCAGAAGATATTATTTATTAATGCCCAATGTTTTTAGTACAAGTTAGGTAATAATATCCATCTATGTCATGATATTTAGCATGATAGGCAAGTAAAAATATAAAAAGAGAACAAGTGTGTTAAATCGTATTTGGAGTGGATTTTTTTTTGTTGCGTTTATCTCTTCCATTTTGCAATGGTTGGTTTTTGATCAAGTTTTAATTTTTGAAGAAATCGTTAAAGCTATTTTTGATATGTCGCGGATCACGGTTGAAATAGCGATTGGCTTAATTGGTATTTTAAGCTTTTGGTTAGGTATGATGAAAATAGCTGAGCATGCCGGCATTATAGATAAATTTGCCCAAATTATTTCGCCATTATTTGTGCGTCTTATGCCCGGTGTGCCAAGCGGACACCCGGCAATAGGTTCAATGACCATGAATTTGTCAGCAAACTTTTTAGGTTTGGATAATGCCGCAACGCCTTTAGGCTTAAAAGCAATGCAAGATCTACAGCTACTAAATCCAAAAAAAGAAACGGCTACAAATGCACAAATACTTTTTTTGGTTTTAAATACTTCCTCGGTTACGATGTTTCCGGTTACTGTTTTTGTTTATCGCGCTCAACAAGGAGCGTTGAACCCTACTGATGTTTTTGTTCCGATATTACTTGCCACTTTTGCTTCAACCTTAGCGGGTTTATTAGCCGTGGCTTTTGTCCAAAGAATAAAACTTTATCAGCAGGTGATCTTACTTTACCTCGCGACGGGCATGGCATTGGTTGGAGCCATCGCAGTTTACTTCACCACACTCAGTGCTGAACTGTTAGCTCAGCAATCGTCATTAATGGGCAATTTATTGATTTTTAGCACTTTGATTAGCTTTATTTTACTTGCACTAAAACGCAAGGTTAATGTTTACGATAGTTTTATTGAAGGGGCTAAACAAGGCTTTGAAACCAGCATAAAAATAATTCCTTATTTATTAGCCATGTTATGCGCAATCGGAGTCTTTAGGGCAAGTGGTGCATTAGATATTTTAGTCGACGGCATTCGACAAATGGTGTTATTTTTTAATGGCGACAGTCGATTTGTTGATGCGTTACCAACGGCATTTATGAACCCATTAAGTGGCTCTGGTGCACGCGCTATGATGATTGAAACCATGAATACTCACGGTGCTGACTCATTCGCTGGCCGTTTAGCTTCAATCGTGCAAGGCTCTACAGAAACTACTTTTTATGTGTTAGCGGTTTATTTTGGCTCGGTGGGGATTCGTTATAGTCGTCATGCGTTGGCCTGTGGCCTGATAGCTGATGTCGCGGGCATTACGGCAGCAATTGGTGTTTGCTATTGGTTTTTTGGCTAAAAAGTTAGATTGTCGACACTTTTTTGTTTATGTAAACGCTCATCTCACCCTTGATAAAAACGTAAATGCTTCGCTAGAAGTACGTTTAATTAACCTGATTAACAAACGCTTAGTAGATTTCTGCCTTTCGAAAAGCTTTGTTTTTACATGATAGTTCATCCAATGTACAACTAAAGTATAATGATAATTGTCGACAATATAGTGTTTTTATCATTGACTAATCAGTATATGACGCTATCATTAAGGCATCTTTATAAAAAGTGTCGACAATTATGGCGTTAGATAACCCCACAACTCAAGCCGCGGTGACTACTGCAGATAAAGTATTTGAACAAATACTTCATGCCATTGTTAATGGCAATATCAAAGCTGGCAGTAAAATTAGTGAGCCTGAGTTAGCGAAAAACTATCAAATTAGTCGTTCTACTTTGCGCGAAGCATTAAATCGCTTGGAAAAGTGTCATTTAATCGAACGTAAAGCTAATGTCGGCTCGCGCGTTGTTGAATGCTCCATTGCTGGACTGTTAGAAATCTATGTTGTGCGAGAAGCACTTGAAGGCATGGCATGTCGTCAAGCAGCGAGTAATATGACTGAAGATGAAATTATTGAAATGAAGGCTATGCTCAAGCAACATGCGAGTGCGAAAGCATTGCGTGATGGTGTGTCATATTACCAAGAAGAGGGTGACTTAGACTTCCATTATAAAGTGATCCTTGGTAGCCATAATCAGCAACTGATTAATATATTATGCGGACAACTTTATCATCTTGTACGTATGTATCGTTGCCAGTTTGGCATGAATAGTCCACGAGCAACGAAAGCTTTCGATGAACATTCACGGATTATTGAAGCCATCGCCGATCGTGACGGTGAACTAGCTGAAATGCTGATGCGACGTCATATTGCCGCGTCGCGTAAAAATATTGAAAATAAAATTGCTCTGCAACAATAGCAGTAAACTTTAAATGAACTTACTTATAACTTATAGATAACTAAAAAAGGATAAAGCAATGTCTAACTCATTATCTCCTGGCGCTAAGTTTCGTCAAGCTTTAGTAAATAATAAACCCCTGCAAGTGGTTGGTACTATTAATGCCTATTGCGCAATGATGGCTGAGCAATTAGGCCATCAAGCCATTTACTTATCTGGTGGCGGAGTTGCCAATGCTTCTTACGGTTTACCTGATTTAGGCATGACATCACTGAATGACGTCATTGCTGATGTTCAACGTATCACTAGCGCATCAAGTTTACCTTTATTGGTCGATATTGATACGGGTTGGGGCGGGGCATTCAATATTGCAAAAACGATTCGTGATATGGAAAAAGCCGGCGCTGCAGCCGTTCATATCGAAGATCAGGTCGCGCAAAAACGTTGTGGTCACCGTCCAAATAAAGAAATAGTTTCAATTGATGAAATGGTTGACCGTATCAAAGCTGCGGTTGATGCACGTATTGATAAAGACTTCTTTATTATGGCTCGTACTGATGCCTTTGCTCAGGAAGGCCTAGAAGCCGCGTTAGAACGTGCCAAAGCTTATGCTGCTGCGGGTGCTGATGGCATTTTTGCTGAAGCGATTAAAACTGAAGAGCATTATCGCGCCTTCACTGAAGCACTTGATATACCTGTTCTAGCTAATATCACTGAATTTGGTCAAACAGAGCTGTGGAATAAAGCGCAGTTAGGTGAGTGGGGCTGTGCGATGGTACTTTATCCTTTATCAGCATTTCGAGCGATGAATAAAGCGGCTGAATCAGTTTATAAAACTTTGTTAGAAGACGGCGACCAGAAAGCGCAAATAGATAATATGCAAACTCGCATGGATTTGTATGATTACTTGGGTTATCACGATTATGAACAAAAACTTGATGTTTTGTTCTCTGAAGGAAAAAACAAGTAATTAAACGCTAAAATATATTCACAATTATAACTAATTTATCCCCTAATCTCGTATTGGATACGTACTTTTGGTTAAATAGCAGAGGAAAGAATGATGACAGATAAAAAATTATCAGGTGCAGGTTTACGTGGTCAAAGTGCAGGTGAAACCGCGTTATGTACGGTAGGTAAATCAGGCTCAGGTTTAACCTATTGTGGTTATGATATTGCTGACTTAGCTGACAATGCAAGCTTTGAAGAAGTTGCTTACTTACTGTTTAACGGTGAACTGCCTAATGAAAAAGAGTTAGCAGCATATAAAGCAGAATTATTTGCCTTGCGTGATTTACCGTCTGCATTAAAAGCTGTACTCAAGCTTATTCCAAAAGAAACCCATCCAATGGATGTCATGCGTACCGGTTGTTCATTTTTAGGTAACTTAGAGCCAGAAAGTGATTTCTCTGAACAACAACAAGCAGCTAATCGTTTATTAGCGGCATTCCCGGCTATTATGTGTTACTGGTATAAGTTCTCTCATGAAGGTATTGAAATTGACTGTACTTCTGATGAGACATCGTTAGGCGGACACTTTCTCCGCTTGTTAAACGGTAAAAGCCCATCAGCCCAACATCAAAAAGTGATGGATGTGTCATTAATTTTATATGCAGAGCATGAGTTTAACGCTTCGACGTTTACCGCCCGTGTGTGTGCATCGACATTGTCTGATATGTTCTCTTGTATCACGGGTGCTATCGGTACTCTGCGTGGTCCACTTCATGGTGGTGCTAATGAAGCCGCAATGGATATGATTGAAAAATTCAAATCACCTGCTGATGCTAAAGAGCAAATGGCCGGTATGCTTGAGCGTAAAGAAAAAATCATGGGCTTTGGACACGCGATTTATAGTACCTCTGATCCACGTAATGTCATTATCAAAGCTTGGTCTGAGAAGTTGGCCGCGAAGAACGGTGATACTTCACTGTATGATATTTCAGTTGCCTGTGAAGAGTTTATGTGGGATAGCAAAAAACTATTCTGTAATGCTGATTTTTTCCATGCTTCAACGTATAACTATATGGGTATTCCAACCAAGTTATTTACGCCTATTTTTGTTTGTTCACGTTTAACGGGTTGGGCTGCACACGTAATGGAACAACGACAAAATAACCGTATTATTCGTCCTTCAGCAGACTATACTGGTGCAGAGCCGCGTAAGGTTGTAGCAATCTCAAAAAGATAGATAAGACTCGCTCTTTAGTGCTATTTCAGCAACAGGAAATAATCACATATACTTATATGCTCATATTTTGTCTTTGAAATAGCAATAACTTTCGTCGTCTATTGGCTGTAATAGACAATAGCGTCGTTGAGAATCAACTATATTTATAAAGGCGAATTTATTGATTGAAATTCGCCTTTATCATATAACAGAGAATGTGGAATAAATTATGAATTACGATTACCGCAAACCTTTGCCAGGTTATAAAATAAATGGTGTAGGAATAGATTTTTTTGATACTCGCGAAGCGATTGAAGCGATTAAGCCCGGTGCCTATAAAACCTTACCTTATACGTCTCGTGTACTTGCTGAGCAATTAGTTCGCCGCTGCGAGCCGGCAACATTAACCGACTCTCTCAAGCAGATCATCGAAGGTAAGCAAGATTTAGATTTTCCTTGGTATCCAGCACGGGTGGTATGTCATGATATCCTTGGCCAAACTGCTTTGGTTGATTTAGCCGGTCTTCGTGATGCAATTGCCGAGCAAGGTGGCGATCCGGCTAAGGTTAACCCAGTTGTACCGACTCAACTTATTGTTGACCATTCATTAGCGGTTGAAGCGCCAGGTTTTGACCCAGAAGCATTTGATAAAAACCGCTCAATTGAAGATCGCCGTAATGAGCAGCGCTTTCATTTTATTGAATGGACTAAAACGGCTTTTAAAAATGTTGATGTCATCCCAGCTGGTAACGGCATTATGCATCAAATTAACCTTGAGAAAATGTCGCCGGTTATACAAGCACGTGATGGTGTTGCGTTTCCTGATACTTGTGTTGGTACTGATAGCCATACTCCGCATATTGATGCCTTAGGTGTTATTGCCATTGGCGTGGGTGGTTTAGAGGCTGAAACCGTTATGTTGGGCCGTCCATCAATGATGCGCTTGCCAAACATTATTGGCGTTAAGCTAACAGGGAAACGTAAAGCTGGTATCACAGCGACTGATATGGTTTTGGCGATCACTGAATTTTTGCGCAATGAGAAAGTGGTTTCGAGTTACTTAGAGTTTTTTGGTGAAGGCACTGAAAGTTTAACCATTGGTGACCGAGCAACTATCTCAAACATGACGCCAGAATATGGTGCATCGGCAGGTATGTTCTATATCGACCAACAAACTATTGATTACTTGAAAATGACTGGTCGTGAACCAGAGCAAGTGGCCTTGGTTGAAACTTATGCTAAACACACCGGTTTATGGGCAGATGATTTAGTTGAAGCGCAGTACAAGCGTGTACTTGAATTTGATTTATCTACCGTTGAGCGTAACTTAGCCGGGCCATCTAATCCGCATCGTCGTTTAGCGACTGCTGAGCTGGCATCAAAAAATATTGCTAAAGATTTAACGGCTTGTAAAGCACAAGAAGCGAACGGTGAAATGCCAGATGGTGCGGTTATTATTGCGGCTATCACGTCATGTACCAATACCTCTAATCCACGCAATGTTGTTGCGGCAGGGCTTATTGCCAAACGTGCAAATGAATTAGGTTTAGTACGTAAACCTTGGGTTAAATCATCATTTGCACCGGGCTCAAAAGTCGCCAAGCTTTATTTAGAAGAAGCAGGGCTATTATCTGAAATGGAAAAATTAGGTTTTGGTATTGTTGGTTATGCCTGTACAACTTGTAATGGTATGTCCGGTGCGTTAGATGCTAAAATTCAACAAGAAATTATTGACCGTGATTTATACACAACGGCAGTGTTATCAGGTAATCGTAACTTTGATGGTCGTATTCATCCACACGCTAAACAGGCATTTTTAGCTTCACCACCACTCGTGGTGGCCTATGCTATTGCTGGCACGATACGTTTTGATATTGAAAAAGACATCTTAGGACAAGATCAAAATGGTAATGACATTACTTTAAAAGATATTTGGCCGAGTGATGAAGAAATTGATGCCATTGTTGCGTCTTGTGTTAAGCCTGAGCAATTTAAACAAATTTATACGCCTATGTTTGATTTAGGTGCTTTTGAGCCAGCAGAAAGTCCGTTGTATGCTTGGGATGAAACTAGTACTTATATCCGTCGTCCGCCATATTGGGAAGGGGCCTTAGCTGGTGTTCGTACCATGAAAGGCATGCGTCCTCTAGCGGTATTGGGTGATAACATCACAACCGATCATTTATCACCATCGAATGCGATTCAGTTAAACAGTGCTGCTGGTGCATACTTGCATAAAATGGGCTTACCAGAAGCTGATTTTAACTCTTATGCAACGCACCGTGGTGATCATTTAACCGCGCAACGTGCTACGTTTGCTAACCCGAAATTATTCAATGAAATGTGTAAGGATGATAACGGCGATGTAAAACAAGGCTCGCTTGCTCGTATAGAGCCAGAGGGCATTGAGTCACGTATGTGGGAAGCTATTGAAACCTATATGGAGCGTAAACAGCCACTCATTATTATTGCTGGTGCTGATTATGGACAGGGGTCTTCACGTGACTGGGCTGCTAAAGGTGTTCGTTTAGCGGGTGTCGAAGTGATTGTTTCTGAAGGATTTGAACGTATCCATCGTACAAACTTAGTGGGCATGGGCGTTTTACCGTTAGAGTTTATTAAAGGTGAAACCCGTCATACTTATAGCATTGATGGCACTGAAACATATGATGTAGAAGGTACGACCGCACCGGGCGCAGCAATGACAGTTGTGATGACGCGTAAAAATGGTGACGTTGTCAATATTGCTGTTAAATGTCGTTTAGATACTGCTGAAGAAGTGTCTGTCTACGCCGCGGGCGGGGTATTGCAAAAGTTTGCTAACGATTTCTTAGAGTCAAATTCATAATTGATTTTTAGCTTTTTGCCAAGGTTGGAAGTGCTGACTTAGATGCTAATCTCAGTAACTAGACGCCACATTTTTGCCTTGTTAAACACTAAAGCTCTTCTGATGAAAATTAACTCAACCTATTTATAAGCAGCAATAAGTTAGCGCTTTTTGTTGCTTTTATTTTAGTAAAATATCAAACAACCAAATTCAGAGGTGTTATATGTCTCATGTTCCTCAAATACACTTACCGCAAGTGAAAATTCCAGCTACCTATATGCGTGGCGGTACATCCAAAGGCGTATTTTTTAATTTAACTGATCTGCCTGAACAGTGTCAGGTAGTCGGTGATGCGCGTGACAATATGCTACTGCGGGTTATTGGTAGCCCAGATCCATACGGTAAACAAACCGACGGTATGGGCGGAGCGACCTCAAGCACCAGCAAAACAGTGATCCTTGCTAAATCAGCACAAGTGGATCACGATGTTGATTACTTATTTGGTCAAGTGGCTATTGATAAAGCTTTTGTAGATTGGAGTGGTAATTGCGGTAACCTTACTGCTGCTGTTGGCTCTTTTGCTATCAGTTCAGGATTAGTTAGTGCTGACAGAATTCCAGAGAATGGTATTTGCCAAGTACGCATTTGGCAGAAAAATATCAGTAAAACCATTATTGCCCATGTACCTATCAGCCAAGGGCAAGTGCAAGAAACCGGTGACTTTGAGCTTGATGGAGTAACTTTTCCAGCTGCTGAAGTGCAAGTTGACTTTGTCGCACCAGTTGATCCAAGTGAAGCGATGTTTCCGACAGGAAATTTAATTGATGAGCTCATCGTACCAGAAGTAGGTACATTCAAAGTCACCATGATCACAGCAGGTATTCCTACTATTTTCTTAAATGCCAACGAGATAGGTTATACCGGTACTGAGTTGCAAGAAGCGGTTAACGGTGATGAACAAGCACTGGCGCGTTTTGAAAAGATTCGAGCTTATGGCGCTGTGAAAATGGGCTTGATTAATGATATTTCAGCAGCTGTATCACGTCAGCACACGCCTAAAGTTGCATTTGTTGCACCCGCACAGGCTTATACTTCTTCTAGCGGCAAAGATATTACCGCCAGTGATACTGATTTACAGGTACGAGCGCTCTCAATGGGGAAACTACACCATGCGATGATGGGCACAGCTGCAGTTGCTATCGGTACGGCGGCAGCAATCCCTGGCACCTTGGTTAATTTAGCTGCGGGCTCCGGTGAAAGAAGTACAGTAACTTTTGGTCACCCTTCAGGAACATTAAAGGTTGGTGCACAGGCCGAGTGTATTGATGATAACTGGACGGTAAAAAAGGTCAGTATGAGTCGAAGTGCCCGTGTGTTAATGGAAGGTTGGGTTCGTATACCGGTTGATGCCTTTTAATACCAAGTCTATTAAGTTTTTTCCCACTCAGCGCCTTACCAGCGTTTTGATAACAACGATCATTTTGTAAATATAGTTATTCTATATGAAGGAAATTAACGGCGGTTATCGAATCACTGGTAAGCTCTTGAAGGTTGATTTTAAAAGGCTTACAGGCCGTGTTATTGATTTCGATAATCAATGCCTTGTCTACATGGTTGTACTTAGGTTCAATCTGGAACTGTGAGCCTGTGCCGCTAAACCTTTTAAACTTCACTGAGAGGGAAGACACTTAGTAAAATTGGTATAAGTTCAACTCTGCTGATAAATAGCTGAAAATAAAGCGCTGTTAGAAATATTACTAACAGCGCTTTTTAGTTATGAAGTACGGTATTGATTAGCAAGTACCTTTGACAGTGGTAAGTGTGAAAATCCTAGTTTGGTAAAGCGCAGATATAGGAAATATAGTAATAAGGTATCTGGCTACTAGTCATTAAGGCAAGAAATTGAACCTGCCCTGTAATAAAGTATTTGGTCAATGAAAAGTGATAAATAGGTAACTAATGTTAACATTTATCATTAAAGCACAATAAATTGACATATAATTGCCAATTGCGGCTGATAGCACTTTAATTTAATCTGCTATCAGGGTATGTTATGCGTTTTATTGTAGGCATGTTTATTAATGACAAAAAATACCTTTTATCGAGACTTATATACTCAAGTTGAAGCATTGATCAATGAGGAAGCCGATGTTATTGCTAATATGGCAAACGTTAGTGCTTTGTTGTTTGAACAATTATCTGAGGTTAATTGGGTTGGGTTTTACCGTATGGTGAATGACCAACTTGTGCTTGGTCCCTTTCAAGGTAAAGTTGCTTGTATTCGCATTCCTTTAGGTCGTGGTGTTTGTGGTACTGCTGCAATTGAAAATACCGTGCAGCGTGTTGCTGATGTTCATGAGTTTGACGGTCATATTGCCTGTGATGCTAGTACTAATTCTGAAATAGTATTACCTTTGACACTAAACGGTAAAGTTATAGCGGTGCTTGATATTGATAGCATGGCGTTTAATCGTTTTGATAGTGATGATCAAACAGGACTCGAAAAAATAATTAGTTTATTTGAAAATGTCATGATCAAGCATGGCGTGGTAAACTAATGAAAGAGTTTATCGTAATTCATGATTATCTAGTCTCTGAAGCTGTAGTAGGTGACTGGGATGGTCAAGAAGAAGAAGTTGCTGAGCGTATTAATGAAATTTATCATACCGTTTACGACTTAGCAGAAGAAGATATTGCACCAGAGGTATTAGAGCACTTGCTCTCTTTGGTGTGGGATACGTGGATAGGGCAAGAAGCCTTAACTGAAATTGAAAGTGAAGATATTTATGATTGGTGCCGACATTTGTTGGAAAATCGTGAACAATATCTTGCAGAGCAAAATTAGAATTTTTAAAAGTTGTATTTATGGAAAATAAAACAGAAAGTGAAGTAAAAGTGGTAGCAGAAACAACAACAGAAACAACAGTGGCAACAACGTCAAATGTTGAAGCTGAAGTTAAGCGTGTCAGCACCAAAGAAATTATTGCCTATTTGGCCGAAAAATTTCCTGCATGCTTTTCTATTGAAGGCCATGCGAAGCCACTAAAGATTGGTATTTTCCAAGATTTAGCTGAAAAATTAGCTGGTGATGAAACGGTAAGCAAAACTCGTTTGCGTCAAGCGCTTAGACATTACACTAGTAGTTGGCGCTATTTGAAAGCTATAAAAGTAGGTAGCTTTCGTATAGACATTGACGGTAATGATTCTGCAGAAATTGATCAAGAGCAAGCTGATTATGCTAATAAAACGTTAAAAGAAAGCCAAGAAAAATTTGGTAACAAAAACGTTAAAGACAAAGCAGCGAAAAAACCTTATAAAGGTAATGCTAACAAACCGGCTAAACCGGCGAATAAAGATGTTGCAGATAATACTCGTAAAGAAAAGTTCAATTCGGTTAAATCAAGCAAACGTGCACCTGCTAAAGTTGCCGTGAAACTTAAACCAGTTGAAACCAGTAACGTTGTTGTTGGCAAAAATATCAAAGTACAGTTAGGGCAATCGTCAATGGATGCTGTTATCACTGAAGTTTCTGGTAAAGATGTTAGCGTTCAGTTGAATTCAGGTATGGTTGTTAAAACACAAGTTAAAAATATTTTTACGGAATAAATTTGGAGTATGTGTATGCATAAATTTTGTCGTATAGCTGTTGCAGTAGCATTGTCAATTGCCAGTATCTCGGTATTAGCTCAAGAGATAGAGGCTGATAAAGATTTACCGATCTTAGCACCTGAAAGCCAACATGCTACTTCCACCAAACGGATTACGGCGCAGTTTACACGTGCACATTACAAAAAAATAAAAATAGACGATTCACTTTCTGAACAAATTTTTGATCGTTATATTAAGCAATTAGATTATGCTCGAAATGTTTTTCTTGCCTCTGATGTTGAGCGTTTTGCTCAATATCGTGATGAATTTGATACCGTTATTGCTCGTGGTAAACTCGATATCGCTTATCAAATCTATAACCTAAATTTGCAACGGCGATTAGAGCGTTATCAATATGCTTTAAGCCTATTAGAAAACGATCAGCCATTCGATTTTAAACTTGATGAATCTTATAACTTTGATCGTGAAGAAGCTCAAAGACCAACTTCTGTTACTGAGTTAAATGAATTATGGCGTAAAAAAGTTAAATATGATGCGCTTAATTTAACGCTGGCAGGTAAAGAGTGGGAAAAAATTCAAGAAATATTAACTAAACGCTATCGCTATGCAATTAAACGCTTAAAGCAAAGTGAAAGTGAAGATGTTTTTCAAATTGTCATGAATAGCTTTGCCCGTGTCGTTGAACCACACACTTCTTATTTATCGCCTCGTAATGCTGAACGTTTCCAAATGGAAATGAATTTATCACTGGAAGGTATTGGTGCAGTATTGCGTGCTGAGGAAGATTACACGGTTATACAAAGTGTGGTTTCTGGTGGCCCAGCAGATAAATCGAAAGAATTAAAACCTAAAGATCGTATTGTTGGTGTCTCACAAGATGATAAAGATTTTGTCGATGTTATTGGCTGGCGTTTAGATGATGTTGTTGAGCTTATTAAAGGCCCGAAAGGCAGTAAAGTTAGACTACAAATTTTAGGTGCAGAATCAGAAGATGACAGCAGCATTAAAGTGGTTTCTATTATTCGCGATACCATCAAGCTTGAGGACCGCGCAGCTAAATCAGAAGTTTATGATGAAAAAACAGGTGATGAAAACACTAAAAAACTCGGTGTCATCACTATTCCAAGTTTCTATAACCACCTTTCTCGTGATGTGAAACTTGAAATCGCAAAACTAAAAGAGCAAAACGTTGCGGGTATTATTGTTGATTTACGTGGCAATGGTGGCGGTTCTTTAACAGAAGCAACCTTGTTAACCGGTTTATTTATTGATAAAGGCCCCGTAGTACAAGTTCGTGATGGCGCTAATCGGGTACAAGTTAACAGTGATAAAGATGGCATTAGTTTTTATGATGGACCGTTAACTGTCATGGTTGACCGCTATAGTGCTTCAGCGTCAGAAATTTTTTCAGCGGCAATTCAAGACTACGGACGAGGCGTTATTGTTGGTGAACATACTTTTGGTAAGGGCACCGTGCAACAACACAGAGGTTTAGGTCGCGTTTATGATCTCTATGAAAAGCCGTTTGGTAGTATTCAATTTACTATCGCTAAATTTTATCGCATCAATGGTGGCAGTACCCAACATCGCGGTGTGTTACCTGATATCGAATTTCCTTCGGCGATAGACCCAGCTGATTGGGGCGAAAGTAAAGAAGAAAATGCTCTGCCTTGGGATCAAATCCCTAAAGCGCGATACAATAAACTTAACGATATTAGCCAAGACGTATCTTATTTAAGTTCATTACATAGTTCACGTATTCTAGAAAACAAAGAATTTAACTATTTGTTATCTGATATTGAAGAGTATAAAGCGGAAAAAGACGATAAAACTATTTCATTAAACTTAGCTCAACGTAAAGAAAAAAGAGAAAATCGTAAAGCTAAACAGCTAAAGCGTGCTAATGAACGTCTTGTCATGATGGGTAAAGAAAAAGTCACAGACTTGGATGACTTGCCAGAAGACTTGGAAGCACTCGATCCCTTTTTAGATGAAACCGCAAAAATTACCTTTGATTTAGTTTCGTTGGGTAGAGTCGCGAAAAAGTAAATATTTTTATGGTCGCATCATAACAGCCACCTCAGGGTGGCTTTTTCATGCCTAATTACCCTGATAATGTCACCGGTAACAATACCACCCCATTATATAGTGACTAGCAGACCACAGTTTAGATGAATTGCTATAATTGCATAGTTATTCTTGAAAACCGTATAAACAAAGGGGTTGTTAGCTTAACGTTGTCAAAAAAAACTTGCACAATCTGCTAACAGTCGGCATGTTAGCTATCACAAATAATTTAATCACTATAATAACTAAGATAATAAGGTGTAAATTTATCTATGTCTGATCCTCAATCTCTACGACAACCTACGATGTTGGACGCTATAATCCCGATTATTGTCCTTATTTGCTTATTAATTGCTGCTGTTACTTTTTTTGGTGATGGTTCATCGTCAGGACCTAATCAAATAGCTTTACTACTTGCTACCGGTGTTGCTGCGGTTATTGGGCTTAAAAATGGTCATACTTGGCACGCGATGGAAAAAGCCATTATCCATGGGATATCTATCTCGCTTGGTGCGGTACTAATTTTATTAGCCGTAGGCTCTTTAATAGGTACATGGTTGTTATCAGGTACTGTACCCACGATGGTTTATTACGGTCTAAAAATTATTGATCCCAGTTGGTTCTACGCCGCAACTTGTCTAGTTTGTGGTGTGGTTGCCATGAGTATTGGTAGTTCATGGACAACGGCAGCAACGGTCGGTGTTGCATTTATCGGTATTGCCGGTGGTTTTGAATTATCAACTTCTGTTACCGCTGGTGCTGTGATATCAGGGGCTTATTTTGGTGATAAACTATCACCACTGTCTGAAACAACAAATTTAGCCCCCGCAGTAGCAGGAAGTGAGTTATTTGAACATATTCGTTATATGCTCTGGACGACTATCCCTTCAATTACTATTGCACTGATCTTATTTCTTATTATTGGTTTTAATCATTCATCATCAGATATAGGTAACACTGACAGTATAGTGTCATTAACCAATACCTTAGAAAACACCTACAACATATCAGCCTTGAATTTAATCCCGTTATTTATTTTATTAGTATTGGCTTATAAAAAAATGCCGGCATTTCCAGCTGTTGCTATCGGTGCAATTATTGGTGCTATCTGGGCATTAATTTTTCAGCAAGAACTAATTTCAGCAATGGTTGCAGAAGGTGTAGAGTCGACAAGAGGCATTATCATGGTGGTATGGACTGCTTTCTTTGATGGTGTTGTCGTGGAAACCGGTAATATTGAAATTGATGAATTGCTAAGTCGCGGTGGTATGGCGGGTATGCTAAATACAATATGGCTAGTGGTTACAGCATTAAGTTTTGGCGCCATTTTAGAACATTTAGGCATGTTGAAAAAGTTTGTCGAATCAATTTTAGCTTCAGCGAAATCGACAGGCAGTTTAATTGCGAGTACCGTCGCTACGTGTATTGGTACTAACTTGATTACGGCTGATCAATACATGGCGATTGTGATGCCAGGAAGAATGTATAAAGAAGAGTATGAAAAAAGAGGTTTACATCCAGTCTTGTTGAGTCGAACACTGGAAGATTCAGGTACCATCACCTCACCATTAATACCGTGGAATACTTGCGGTGCCTTTATGTTTGGAGCACTAGCACTGACCTCTTATGATTATATATTTTATTGTTTCTTTAATTTGATTAACCCTATTTTAGCGATAGCTTATGGTTACTTAGGCTTTAAAATAAAAAAAATAGTGACAAACGACTAAATTATTTTCACAATTAATAAATATTCATAAAGCCTGTCTCGTACAGGCTTTTTTATTCCCTCTGAGAAACGTTATAATAAGCGCATAAGTGCCAACCAAAATAAAGTTTTTATATTAAGGATTTACATGAGTGATTTTACCCCACGTTATTTAGCTGATTACCGTGAAGCAAACTTTTCTATTGCTACTGTTGAGCTAACCTTTGCACTCGATGAATATAAAACTCGGGTGACTAACCGGATGAAATTAAGCCGAGTGGCAGACGATAACCAACCGTTAGTCTTGGATGGCGAACACTTAACTTTAGTGTCTGTTTTAATTGATGATCAAGCGCTAAATGCTGAGCAATATCAAGTTAGCGATAGCAGTTTAACTATTGCTATTGATCGTAAAGAGTTCACGCTTGAAATTATTACTGAGATCAATCCAGTTGAAAATACGGCACTTGAAGGTTTATTTAAGTCAGGTGATGCTTATTGCACCCAATGTGAAGCAGAGGGCTTTAGACGCATTAGTTATTATCTTGACCGACCCGATGTGATGGCAATATTCACCACTAAAATTATTGCCGATAAAGTACAGTTTCCCTACTTGTTATCAAATGGTAATAAAATCGCTGAAGGGGATTTAGCTGACGGTCAACATTTTGTGCAATGGCATGACCCTTTTCCTAAACCTTGCTATTTATTTGCTTTAGTAGCGGGTGATTTTGATGTTTTATCTGACCATTATCGTACGGGCTCTGGCCGTGATGTTGCGTTAGAAATATTTGTCGACAAAGGTAATATTCACAAAGCTCATCATGCGATGGCCTCGTTAAAGCATTCTATGGTCTGGGATGAAAAAACCTTTGGACTTGAATATGATCTTGATATTTATATGATAGTTGCGGTCGATTTTTTCAATATGGGCGCCATGGAAAACAAGGGCTTAAATGTTTTTAATAGCAAATTTGTCTTAGCTGATGAAAAGTGTGCCACCGATGTCGATTACTTTAATGTTGAAGCGGTTATTGCACATGAATATTTTCATAACTGGACCGGTAATCGCGTGACTTGCCGAGATTGGTTTCAATTAAGTTTAAAAGAAGGTTTAACGGTATTTCGCGATCAACAATTTAGTGCCGACATGCACTCAGCAGCTGTAACCCGTATTCAAAACGTGAGAGTGTTACGCTCGATGCAATTTGCTGAAGATGCTGGTCCAATGGCACATCCTATTCGTCCAGAAAAAGTCATTGAAATGAACAACTTTTATACTTTAACGGTTTATGAAAAGGGCGCTGAAGTTATTCGTATGATCCACACGATCTTGGGGGCTGAAAAATTTAGAAAGGGTATCGATTTATATTTTGCACGTTTTGATGGTATGGCTGTCACCTGTGATGATTTTATCAATGCTATGACGGATGCGTCAGCTACAGACTTAAGTCAGTTCAAGCGTTGGTACCAACAAGCAGGCACGCCACAATTACGCGTCAGTGAACACTTTGATGCTGTTAGTTGCGAATATCAATTAACCCTTGAGCAAAATAATGGTAATAATCCGGCGTTGCATATTCCCGTTGGTATAGAGTTAATTTCAGGGCTTGGACAATCTAATCAGTCGCAGTTATTGCAACTCACTGAGCAGAAGCAAACGTGGACTTTTCAAGATTATCATCAAAAACCCGTGTTAGCGTTATTAACTGGTTTCTCAGCGCCGGTAAGAACACAGTTTTTACAATCTGATCAAGAGTTACAATTGCTCATGACTTGCGCAACAGATGAGTTTTGTCGTTGGGATGCCGGACAAAAGTTATTAACTACTTATATAGTGCAAGCGATGCAACAACCGACATTAAATTTACCTGATAATTTATATCAAGCGTTTAAAGATTTATTAACGGCAGATATGTCAGCGGCATTTAAAGCCGAACAATTAACATTACCCAGTTTCAGTGAACTAGCCGATAATATTGAAGAGGTTGACCCTATTGCTTTGCTTAATGCTATTGATAGTGTGAAACAATGTATAGCCAAAGCGTTAGCACCATTATTTCTTCAGCAGTATCAGCAAAATATGGCAACTGTTTATGCCAATGATGGCAACGCTATCGGTAAACGTGCCTTAAAGAATGTTTGCCTATCTTATTTAGCAACCTTGAGTGAATACCAAAAGCTGTTGACTGAGCAATATCAACATGCAAATAATATGACTGATACCTTGGCAACGCTGAATTTTTCCGCAGGTCAACACCATGCCGCCTTCTCTAGTATGATGACTGATTTTGAAAGTAAATGGTCGGATACGCCACTAGTGATGGATAAATGGTTTGCAATACAAGCCAGCGTTAATGCTGAGTCAATTTATGATAATTTGTCACAGTTAATCTCCCATCCGCTTTTTAGCTTAAAAAATCCTAATCGTGCTCGTGCGCTTATTGGTGCGTTTATCATGAATAACCCACGATACTTTCATTGTGCTAGTGGTCGTGGTTATCAATTTCTTATTGAACAATTACGTTTACTTAATGATATTAACCCACAAGTTGCCTCTCGTTTAATTACCCCACTTATTCAATTTAAAGCGTTTGATAAGCCAAGACAAAAATTGATTAAAACTAAACTTGAACAGCTTATGCAGCAGGTAAACTTGTCAAAAGATTTGAAAGAAAAACTTGATGCGGCCCTAGAATATTAGGATAAATGTATGACCTATTATTTTAGTTTGAACTTAAGTAACCAAGACTATTTACTCTATTATCAAGGGGCAATTCATACTATTGTGGTGACGACAGATGAAGGTCTTCGGCTTGAATTTCCGGCAATGCATTTGCGAAAATTTTTAACAGCTACAGGCATAAAAGGGCGGTTTTGTTTGCAAACACAAAGCAATAAATTTTTGTCTTTGGATAAAACATCCTGATTAGAGCCTTTGCTTTAAACAGTGGTCTGACCATCAAAAGTAAAGTGTTACTAATTGTTGACAGGATTAGGGGGCTATTTCTGTTCACTATTTGCAGATAAATGCTTGTGAAAAACACGCGTTTAAAACAAGTGTTTTAAACGCACTTTTGTTCTTGATATACAATTTGTTTTAAGTCTTTAATATAAAGGACTTTAACTAAATTTTTAGCGCTTGCCACTTGGTCAAAATGATGTAATTATTGATTCATACCATGTAAGTGGACTTATAAAAATAAAATGCAAAATCGCATCTGGGGAGAGAAGAAATGAAACAAAACCTTCGCAACGGTTTTTACAAGAAGCCACTGGCTCTGAGTATTGCCGCCGCTATGATGACATTAGCTACTGCTAATGTGCAGGCAAAAAACTTTGAGTTAGGCAATTTCGAGATCAGTTTTGATTCTACTTTTTCGGCAGGTACAAGCTGGCGAGTAGAAGATCGTAATTGGAATGATAATGTTGGTAAATCCAATAATATCAATAATGGCTTTGATTTTAGTCAATACCATCCGATATTAAATGTTAATCCAGATGCTGGCACAGTATGGAATGGTGCGGGTAGTTATTCTACTAATGGTGACAACGCTAACTTAAACTATGATGCAGGCGAAAGTTTCTCAAAGTTAATTAAAGGCTCCCACGAGCTTGATATACGTTATGACAACATCGGCTATTTTGGCCGCGCTATGTATTTTTATGATTTTGAAATGGTCGACGGTGATCGAGCTTGGACAAACCCAAGTTCAGGCAGGGTTAATGATCCATGTCGAGATGATGAAGCCAAAGATCAAGTGTGTCGTGATGTTCGTATGCTAGATTCTTTTGTTTACGGTGACTTTGATTTTGGTGACATGCCATTCTCGGTACGTGTCGGTCAGCAAGTGATTGGTTGGGGTGAAAGTACGTTAATATCTCATGGTATTAGTGAGATTAACCCAGTAGATATCGCACGATTAAGAGCACCAGGTGCTGAACTAAAAGAAGCCTTCATTCCCTTTGGCGCAGTATGGGCATCATTGGGCGTAACAGAAAATTTTAACATTGAAATGTTTTATCAATACAGTTGGGAAGAAACAGTATTACCTGCACCCGGTAGTTATTTCTCGACCAATGATTTTGCTGGTGATGGCGGTCAGTTTAACAATGTACAGTTAAACTTTGCCAGTAATCCTGATATGGACTTAGATTCGTTAATCACTAATTTGAACGTCTTAAGAGCTAAAATATTAGATGGTACTGTCGCAATGGCTGATGCCGGTGGTGCTTATGTTGGTGGTTTTCCAACCAAGGTAACACTACGTCAAGCCGATGCTAATAATGATCCTGAAGATGGCGGTCAGTACGGTTTAAAACTATCGTGGTTTTTACCTGAGCTCAATGATACTGAAATTAGCTTGTACCATATGAATTACCATAGCCGTCGCCCGGTTTTTTCAGGAATAACGGCTGATTTTACTCAAGCTGCTTTAGCTCACGATGTTGGGATGTTAGCTTCTACTGAAATTACTTATGACAACTACACAGATTTAAAAGCTTTTTCACGAGTAGAACTCGATTACATTGAAGATATTAAGCTGTATGCCTTAAGCTTTAACACTGCGATTGGCACCACATCCGTTGCTGGTGAAGTGACTTATCGTCAAGATGAGCCATTGCAAATAGATGATGTAGAGCTTCTATTTGCGGCGATGCCACAACAATTAGCTAATGACTTAAATCGACCTGAGTTAGATGGTATTTCTCAAATGCCTGTTTTTGCTGGTGGTTCACGTGCTAATGGTTACATCCTCTCTGATACCTTACAAGCACAAGTCACGCTAACAAATTTATGGGGGCCGTCATTTGGTGCCAGCCAAATGACAACTTTATTTGAAATCGGCGGTATTGATATTCGTGATATGCCTGATCAAGACGTATTACGTCTCAATGGTCCAGGTACTGGCAGAAATGGTGGTGTTGCAGGCAAAGAAGGCTTAGAACTGGCTTTACAAGATGGTGTTGAAACCAACCCATTCCCTAGTGCATTTGCATGGGGCTATCGTTTTATCGGAAAATTAGATTATAACGATGTTTTTGCCGGTATTAACATATCACCAAAAATTGTTTTTTCACATGATGTTAACGGTATTACGCCAGATCCATTATTTTTGTTTGTTGAAGACAGAAAGTCGATGTCACTAGGTTTAGGTTTCGATTACCAAAATCGTTGGTCGGCTGATTTCAGTTATAACAGCTTTTTTGGTGGCGTAGGTACGACTAATCAAATGGAAGATCGCGATTACGTGTCTTTTAACATCAAGTATTCAATTTAAGGCCGTATGAGGACTATTTTCATGAGAAATATTTTAAAAAATACATTTAAAAAGGCAACGCTAGTATCAATAGCGGTGACGGTAGCTTTAGCATCTACAAGCGCTAGCGCAAAAATTACGGAGCAAGAGGCTGCTAAATTACAAAAAGAATTAACGCCTTTGGGTGCTGTTCGTGCAGCGAATGCAGATGGTTCTATTCCAACGTGGACTGGGGGGATCACTTCAGCTCCAGCGGGTTATAAAGTCGGTGATCATCATGTTGATCCTTTTGCTGAAGATAAAGCACTCTATACCATTACTCACAAAAATCTTGGACAATACAAAGATTTACTTACACCCGGTCAGGTTAAGTTATTTGAAACTTATCCTGACACTTATAAAATGATGGTTTACCAGTCACGTCGTTCAGCCTCTTACCCTGAGCATGTTTATCAGGCAACATTTGACAATGCAACGAGAGCAGAATTAGTTGAAGGCGGTAATGGTATTGTTCAAGCAGCAATTGGTATTCCATTTCCGGTACCTAAAGATGGTTTAGAGGCTATTTGGAATCATATTTTACGCTATCGTGGTGAAAAAATTACTCGTGAAGGTGGTCAAGCTGCTCCAACATCATCAGGTGATTACACTTACATGGGCTTTGATGATCAGTTATTGATCCCTTACGGTGTTAAAGGCGTTAAAGCTGAAGAACTGCAACGCACCAATATTTTATTTAAATTTAAACAAAAAGTAACTGAGCCAGCTCGTTTAGCCGGTACGGCTTTATTAGTTCATGAAACTATGGACCAAATAAAAACACCTCGCCAAGCATGGACTTATAACACAGGCCAACGACGCGTTCGTCGTGCACCAAATGTTGCTTATGATGCACCAGGTACAGCGTCAGATGGTTTAAGAACTACCGATGATTTTGATATGTTTAACGGTGCACCTAATCGTTATAATTGGACGTTAAAAGGTAAACAAGAATTACTGATCCCTTATAACGATTATCGTTTACATAGTGATAATTTAAAATACGACCAAATCTTACAACCGGGTCATATTAACCCTGAACTTGTACGTTACGAAAAACATCGTGTATGGGTGGTTGAAGCTAACTTAAAGTCTGATACTCGACATACTTATAAAAAACGTGTCTTCTATATTGATGAAGATAGTTGGCAGGTAGCGGTTACCGATATTTATGATAACCGAGATGAATTATATCGTGTGGGTGTTGCTCATGGCATTAATTACTATGAAGTGCCAACGCAGTGGTCAACACTTGAAGTATTTCACGATTTACAATCTCGTCGTTATATCGCTATGGGCTTAGATAACGAAGCGAGCATGTATGACTTTTCAGCCGAATTAAATGATGTTGATTTTACTTCTTCAGCATTACGTCGAGAAGGTCGAAGATAGACAGATACTTTGATAAAACGGCTGGCCGATGGCTAGCCGTTTTTATTTCAAAGCTTTAAACGGTTATTTATAACCACCTAATTAATGTTAATTCCTCTGCTTTTAGCTAAACTCAAAGTAGAGGGTTGTATGGTATCGATGTGCATTTCATGCTCAACCCCTCTTTAACATCGTTATCTAATATGAGGTTTGCTACCTCTATTATTTAAATAAATGGAGCTAATATAGTAATTATGCGTCTTCTCGTTATTTTACTCAGTTTTCTTACTATCCCTATTATCAACGCGCAACCGCTAGACGCGAGACTTGCTCCACTAGCGAGTAAATCGCTGTTACTCGATATAATTGAAATTAATCAATCAAAATTAGTTGCCGTTGGCGAACGCGGTCATATTCTTCTTTCAAGTGATGGTGTCGATTGGCAACAAGCGCAAGTGCCCGTGCAAGTGACATTAACTGCGGTGTATTTTATTGATGAAATGCATGGCTGGGCCGTTGGTCATGATGCAACAATTTTGTCATCAAAAGATGGTGGAGTGTCTTGGCAAGTGCAACAACACCTACCTGAAGTTGAAAAACCACTTTTAGATGTCTTATTTTTTGATAGAAATACCGGGGTTGCTGTTGGCGCTTACGGCTTATTTTATCGCACTAATGACGGTGGACAACATTGGACTATTGAATATCATAATGAGTTTCTTTATCCGGAAGACCAAGCATATTTAGCGGAATTAAAGCTAGATGACGAAGTTGCCTATTTAGACGAACAAAGTAGTATTTTACCTCACTTTAACCGAGTTGTAGCTGATGGGAGAACATTATATTTAGCTGGAGAATTAGGCCTAATTGCAAAAAGTAATAATTTTGGCGTCAGTTGGCAAAGGCTTGATGAGATATACCCAGGCTCATTTTATGATATTGATCGTACGCAAGAAGGCAATTTAGTGGTTGTAGGTTTAAGAGGCCATATTTTTCGCAGTTTAAAAAATGGTACACCATGGCAAGCAAGCGATAGCCATGTTACCGCTTTACTAAGCAGTATTGTGTTGAGTGATGACCAACGGGTTTTTATCTTAGGTAATAACGGTGTGTTGTTAGAAAGTCGTGATGATGGTGCTACTTTTACTAAGCATGTGCAAAAGGATGGTAAAGCACTTATTGCAGGGGTTTGGTATAAAAATAAAATAATCGCTGTCTCTGATGTTGGCATCAAAACTATTAACATAACGAAGTAACTGTCATGAAATTTAATTCTATTATCAATGTTGTTGAAGCAACACTTTTCCGCCGTCGGTTAGCCGTCTTGGTATTTTTTATTCTTGCCAGTATATTTCTGTTGTTTCAAGCGACACAAATTAAACTTGATGCTGCTTTTACCAAACATATTCCGTTAAATCATAGTTATATGAAAACTTATCTCAAGCATCAAGAAAACTTTGGTGGTGCGAATAATGTGTTAATTTCCGTCTGTGACAGTAGTGGCGATATTTTTAACCCTGAGTTTTTTACCGCGCTAAAAGGCGTGCATGATAAGTTGTTTTTTATTCCAGGTGTTGATCGCATTCAGGTTAAGTCATTATTTTCACCTAGTACACGCTTTGTTGAAATAGTTGAAGACGGTTTTGCTGGTGGGCCCGTGATCCCGGCAAACTTTCAACCTAATGAAGCGGGTTTAGCGATTGTTAAAGGTAATATAGAAAAAGCCGGTATCGTGGGTAGTATTGTAGCCGACGATTATAGCTGTTCAATGGTCAAAACCTCGTTGATGGAAATTGACCCTAATACCGGTAAGAAACTCGATAGTATTGTCCTTGCCGAACAATTAGAAAATGAAATCCGTGGTGAATTTGAGCAAGGTAATATCTCAGTACACATCATTGGTTTTACTAAAATGGTTGGCGACGTTGCAAAAGGTGCGAAAGGGGTTGTTACCTTTTTTGCTATCGCTATTGCTATTACCACCTTGATGGTATTTTGGTTCTGTCGTTCACTTGCGCTAACTATTTTACCTATTTCTTGTTCTTTAATTGCTGTGGTTTGGCAGTTAGGTATGCTATCAACGCTTGGTTTTGGCTTAGATCCGATGTCGATATTGGTACCATTTTTAGTCTTTGCGATTGGTGTCAGCCATGGGGTACAGATGATTAACTCTGTCTCCAAAATGGTCAATAGCGGCAAAACAAGCAAACAAGCAGCGCAATTAAGTTTTCGCGTGTTGTTGGTGCCTGGCGGCATAGCGTTATTATCAGACACCGTTGGCTTTATGACTTTATTATCGATAGATATTGGTATTATTCGTGAGTTAGCTATTACCGCATCACTGGGTGTTGCAATGATTATCTTAACTAACTTAGTGCTACTGCCATTGTTAGTTTCTTATATTCATGTGCCGAGAAATAAAGCTAATAATGACGGCAAAAAAAGTTCGTCATCGGATGGTTTATGGCACTTTATGTCAGCATTCGCTACACGTAAGGTGGCAATATTTATTTTAGCTATCACGGCTGTACTTTATATTGTCGGTTACCAAAATGCACAGAATATGAAAATAGGTGAGTTGCATGCTGGTGCACCTTCGCTACATGAGGCATCACGTTATAACCAAGACACTTTTTTAATTACTGATAAATATGCCATTAGTGTCGATTATATGTCGGTTATCGTTGAAACCACGGCAGATGCTTGTACTTATTATGAACATATGGATGTTATTGATAGGTTCCAATGGCGGATGGAAAATGTTGCTGGTGTGCAATCAGCGGTTAGCTTAGCGTCTATCGCTAAAATTGTTAACTCGGGTTATAACGAAGGTAATCCTAAGTGGCGAGTTTTATCACGCAACCAACAAACATTAGTGCAGTCAATTGCACGCGTACCATCATCGAGTGGTTTGCTCAATAGTGACTGTAGTGCCATGCCGGTGATTTTGTTTTTAGAAGATCATAAGGCTGAAACTATCAATCGCGTGGTGGATGCGGCTAAACTGGTTGCTAATGAACTAGCGACTGATAGCTTATCGTTTAAACTTGCTTCTGGTCCTGTTGGCGTTATGGCGGCAACGAATGAAGCAGTAGAGGCGGCTCAAATACCTATGATGCTATACGTCTATGGTGCAGTTATCATTTTATGTTTATTAAGCTTTAGAAGTTTAAGAGCAACCATTGCCGTTGTTGTACCACTTTATGTAGTGTCAACATTAGCGCAATGGTTAATGACCGAACTTAATATCGGCTTAACAGTATCAACGCTACCGGTTATTGCATTAGGTGTTGGTATTGGTGTTGATTATGGTATTTATATCTTATCGACCATGAGTGTTAAACTTCGTAATGGTGCCACAGTACAAAGTGCTTATTTTGATGCTTTGAAAGAGCGCGGAAGTGCGGTGTTAATCACCGGTGTCACTTTAGCTATTGGGGTTTCAACGTGGTTTTTCTCTGATTTAAAATTCCAAGTCGATATGGGTATACTATTAACGTTCATGTTTTTAGTTAATATGATTGCCGCCATACTGGTACTACCAGCGATAGCCGCATTTTTATGGCGAGAGCGAAAATAAATGCTAATTAAATCAAAAAATAATAGTGCATAAATAAACAAGAAAATGACCGAAAGGTCATTTTCTATTTATAACTAATGAATAAATAAAAAATGTCCTCAAGCCAGTTACATAAATGCACAATTTTTAAAGTAATATATCTAAAATAGTGCTCGCAATCCCTTAAGATAGTTAATATGATCGCCCCATAGTCTATTCTTAGTAAAAAGAATCAAAAGACTAAAAATATAATAATCATTTCAAGCGTTTTATCCAAAAAGGAAAAAGGCATGGCGTTAGTAGACGGTTTACCCTCTGTGATACTTTCGAACGTAGCACAGTTAATACAACAAAAAGTTCCTGCGGCAACAGCTCCTCTTGTGAAACAATTTGCTGAGCTGCTTTATAAGAATATTTCAACCTTAGATTTAGATCATAGAAATGACAGCGACATGTACGGTGCCACACTAAGTCTTTGGAACACATTAAACGATCATCAAGATGATAAACCTGTGATCAAGGTATTTAACCCACAGGTATCAAAAAACGGTTGGAAATCAAGCCATACAATTATTGAAATAATTGTCCGAGACATGCCTTTTTTAGTTGACTCTGTACGCATTGCGTTAAGTCGACTAAATCTTACGCCACACTTAATGCTCAATTCGCCAATAAAAATTATTCGTGATCGTAGTAAAAATATTAAACAGCTTTCCGCCGCTGCTGATCAGTCATTTAAATCAACGTCTGTTGAAACGGTATTTTTTATTGAAATAGATCGTCAAAATGACGCGAAAGTATTATCGAATATTACTAAAGAACTACATTCAGTGGTGAGTGATATTGCCGTGACGGTTAATGACTGGCAGCCAATGCAAGCGCGTTTACGTAGTGTCATCAAAGAAGTTAAACAAGCGAAAGCGCTACCTTGTTCAAAAGCAGAGCATCAAGATAGCATTAGCTTTTTAGAATGGATGTTGGCAGACAACTTTACCTTGCTTGGCTATCGCTCTTACCATATTAAAATCTTAGAAGGCGATATGGCCTTGTCGACTGACGTTGAATCTAGCTTAGGTCTAATGAATCAGTATGACGGTAGTAAAGAACGTCTTATTTCTAGTTTAAGTGAATCGGCGCGAAAAATTGCTTTAGGCAGCAACTTACTTATTTTAACCAAAACCAATGCTAAATCACGTGTTCATCGTCCAGCGCATCTTGATTATATTGGCGTTAAACGTTTTGATGAAAAAGGCAATGTGATTGGTGAAGAACGCTTTGTTGGTTTATTTGGCTCAGCTTATTACACCAATAGCGCATTAGATTTACCATTAATTAAATCTAAAGTTATCGGTGTTTGCAACGACTCAGGCTTTGCTAAGGGTACGCATGCTTATAAAGCCTTAATCAATATTTTAGAAACTTACCCAAGAGATGAAATTTTACAAAGTTCGCCGAATGAGCTATTGAAAAATGTTATGGGTATATTTCAAATGCAAGAGCGAGATTATTCTGGCTTGTTTATGCGCCGAGATGCCTTTGATCGTTTTTATTCTTGTATGGTTTATGTGCCACGTGAGCGCTATAACACGGCATTACGTATTAACACTCAAAAGTTACTACAAGAGGCGTTAGGTAGTAAAGAAGAAGTAGAGTTTACCACTTACTTTTCAGAATCAGCGCAAGCACGTACACACTATATCGTTAGAGTTAACTCGACAAAAGCAGACATTAATGTGAAAGAAATAGAAAAGAACTTAAATCATGCAGCGCGCAGTTGGGATGATAATCTGGCCGACGCCTTAAATTCGCATAAAGGTGAAGCGAAAGGCAAGGCATTAAGCCGTAAATATGCGAGTTTTCCACAAGCTTACAAAGATGAAGTACTTCCAGGTACTGCCATTGTAGATATTGAAAAATTTGAAGCTTTATCTGCAGATAACCAATTAGAAATGTTGTTTTATCAGCCACAAGAAGAAGATGCTGATAGCCGCTTTGTAAAATTAAAGCTATTTCACTCAGGTGAGCCATTACATTTATCTGATGTTTTACCGATGTTGGAAAACTTCGGCCTACGTGTTATCGGTGAAAGTCCTTATGCAGTTAAAACTGAAAATGGTGAAGTTTATTGGATTTTAGACTTCTCGATGTTACTAACTGGTAAAGGTAAGTTTAACTTAGAAATAGTACAAAGTTTATTTCAAGATGCTTTTGCAAAAGTATGGTCTGGACGATTAGAAGATGATGGTTTTAACCGACTTATTCTAGGTGCTGAGCTTGGTGGTCGTGAGGTATCTATAGTACGTGCTTATGCTAAATATGAGCGTCAAATTGGTGGTACTTTTAGCCAAAACTACATTGAAGATACGTTTGCACGCTACCCGAGTATTGCTAAATTATTAATTAAATTATTTAATTTACGTTTCTCTCCGGCTAAAAAAATCAATGAAAAAGCGATAGAGAAAGTACTTACCAGCGTTGAATCTTCACTTGATAGTGTTGCCAACTTAGATGACGATCGCATTATTCGTCGCTTTGTTGAAATGATAAACGCGACTATCCGTACTAACTACTTTCAACCGCATCCTGAAACAGGTGAGAAGTCTTATATTTCATTTAAGATTTTACCAGCGCAAATTACAGATGTGCCTTTGCCGCTGCCTAAGTTTGAAATATTTGTTTATTCACCGCAAGTTGAAGGTGTACATTTACGTGGTGGTAAAGTTGCTCGTGGTGGCTTGCGTTGGTCTGACCGCCGTGAAGACTTCCGCACTGAAGTATTAGGTCTAGTTAAAGCACAACAAGTTAAAAACACGGTTATTGTGCCCGTTGGCGCAAAAGGTGGTTTTGTTTGTAAGCAGTTACCTAATGGCGATAGAAATGCAATTTTTGAAGCGGGCAAAGAGTGTTACCGCACCTTTATTCGTGGCTTATTAGATATTACTGATAATATTGTTGCCGGTGAAATTGTACCACCGGTAAATGTTGTGCGTCATGATGAAGATGACCCGTATTTAGTGGTAGCAGCTGATAAAGGCACGGCAACTTTTTCTGATATTGCCAACAGTATTTCCGATGAATTTAATTTTTGGTTAGGCGATGCTTTTGCCTCAGGTGGCAGTGTAGGCTACGACCATAAAGGTATGGGCATTACTGCTCGAGGTGCTTGGGAATCTGTTAAACGCCATTTCCGTGAAATGGATATTGATTGCCAAACCACTGACTTTACCGTTGTTGGTATCGGCGATATGGCAGGCGATGTGTTTGGTAATGGTATGTTGTTATCAAAACATATTCGTTTACAAGCTGCGTTTAACCACTTACATATCTTTATTGATCCAACGCCAGATGCCGCGACTACTTATGTCGAACGTGAACGTTTATTTAATCTTCCAGGTTGTTCTTGGGAAGACTTTGATATGTCATTAGTATCTGAAGGCGGTGGTTTATTCAATCGCTCTGCTAAGTCAATCAAGTTGACGCCGCAAATTAAGAAAATGATTGGCACGCAAAAACAATCCATGGCGCCTAATGACTTAATTCAGGCTTTATTGAAGATGAAAGTTGATTTGTTGTGGAATGGTGGCATCGGCACATACGTTAAAGGCTCTAAAGAGACTCATTTAGAAGTCGGAGATCGCGCTAACGATTCACTGCGTATTAATGGTGTAGAGCTACAAGCTAAAGTGGTTGGTGAAGGCGGTAACTTAGGCTTAACGCATTTAGGTCGTATTGAATTTGCTGCGAAAGGCGGCAGAATTAATGCTGATTTCGTTGATAATGCCGGTGGTGTCGATTGCTCTGATAATGAAGTAAATATTAAAGTTTTACTGAACGGTTTAGTGCAAAATGGTGACTTAACGGTTAAACAGCGTAATAAAATTCTTTATGATATGACTGATGAAGTCGGTGATATTGTTATTGAAGATTGTTATCGTCAAACGCATTCGCTTTCAATCACAGAATTACGTGGCGGTAGCGCATTAAAAGAGCAAGCACAATTTATTACTGAATTAGAGCGTGCAGGTAAGTTAGATAGAGCATTAGAATTTATTCCAAGTGATGAAGAAATTGCCGAACGTTTGGCTTTAGGTAAAGGTTTAACACGTCCAGAGCTTTCGGTCTTACTTGCTTATAGTAAAATGGTGTTAAAAGAAGAGCTTGTTTGCCCTGAAATTACTGATAATGAATTTCATCAAAGCTTGTTAATTGAAGCGTTTCCAAAGCAGTTGCAAGATAACTACAGTGCGCAAATGCAAGATCATCCACTACGAGCTGAGATTATTGCCACTAAATTAGCCAATAACATTGGTAATGATATGGGCTTTAACTTTGTTAATCGCATGAGGGAAGAAACGGGGGCCACAACCTCTGAAATTGCTAATTGTTATGCGATGGCAAGTGCAGTGTTTGAATTATCAGACATTTGGAAACAGATCAGCGATTTAGATAATAAAATCTCTACTGCAATTCAAACTGAAATGTTATTTCAATTACGCAGAACAGTACGTCGTGCAACGCGTTGGTTCTTACGTCACCGTAATAAGTCGTTAAACATTGCAGAGTCAATTGAATTTTATCATGCAACATTTGCTGAGCTTTCAAACAATATAACTAGCTATATGGTTGAAGATGAAGCCACGCAAATTAAACGTGTGGAAGATGATTTAATTAAAGCCGGTGCGCCTAAGTCGGTAGCCTTGAGAATTTCACTGCTGAGTACATTATTCTCAGTGATGGATTTAGCTGAAATTACAAAATCTGAAGATGTGTCAACTGAACTTGCGACCGATCTATATTTTAAATTGGGTGCAAGATTGGAATTACATTGGTTCTTAGACCAAATTACTTCTCAACCTGTCTCTAATCACTGGCAAGCGCTTGCCAGAGCGTCATTCAGAGAAGAGCTTGATTGGCAGCAACGTTCATTAACGTCAGTGATATTACGTGGTAATAAAGGCTCAACTGATGTTGATGAAATGTTAGAAACTTGGTTTGCTGATAGTGCTCAGCCACTTGAGCGTTGGCAGCATATTTTGGCTGATTTTAGAATTGGTCAAACTCATGAGTTTGCTAAATTCTCGGTAGCACTACGAGAACTAATGTTGTTAAGTTTACACTGCGACCCAGTGAATTAAGTGTTAAGATCCCCGCTATGAGCGGGGATTTTTTTGTCTTCAAATTGATGTTCATATGATCTCTATGAACGTTCAGTATTTAATTAAGTTAAAGAGGTACTATGTTTTATTCAGCTATTCGTAAAGTGTTTTTTAAATTTGATCCAGAAGCAATTCACGAGTTGTCGATTAAAGGTTTTAAAGCAACCGGCGCTACACCGCTTAATATGCTTTATAAGCAAACAATACCTGATAAACCGGTCGAAGTTATGGGTATTAAGTTTCCTAACCCTGTTGGTCTTGCTGCTGGTTTGGATAAAAATGGTGAATGTATTAAAGCCTTTGAAGCATTAGGTTTTGGTTTTATTGAAATAGGTACCGTAACACCAAGACCTCAACCGGGTAATGATAAACCTAGAATTTTCAGACTGCCCGAAGCGAATGCCATCATTAACCGTATGGGCTTTAACAATAAAGGTGTTGATTATCTAGTTGATCAAGTTATTAAAGCAAAATACCAAGGTGTTTTAGGTATTAACATCGGTAAAAATAAAGACACACCAGATGAGAATGCTAAAGATGACTATATACACTGCATGCGTAAGGTTTATGATTTTGCTAGTTATATTACGGTGAATATCTCATCACCGAACACCCCAGGTTTACGTTCATTACAATATGGTGAAGCATTAAATGAATTATTATCGGCATTAAAAGCTGAGCAAAGGTCATTAGCAGATAAATTTGGTAAATATATTCCTGTTGCGGTAAAAATAGCACCAGATTTAAATGCTGATGAAGTCGAATCAATTGCTGAGAGTTTAATTGCTAATAATATTGATGGTGTTATTGCGACTAACACGACATTAGCTCGAGATAAGGTTGCCCATTTAGCCTTTGGCAATGAGCAAGGCGGCTTGAGTGGCGCGCCAGTAAAAGATAAAAGTACTGAGGTTATTAAATTGCTTTCGAAAGCACTTGATAATAACTTGCCTATTATTGGCGTTGGTGGCATTGCTTCTGGTGCTGATGCAGAAGAAAAAATAGCAGCGGGTGCAAAGCTAGTGCAAGTGTATACGGGTTTTATTTACCAAGGCCCTAAATTAATTAAAGAAATTGTTCATACATTGAAGTAATACCAAGCGCTTCCGCCATCATTAAACACGATAACAAGTCATGTCTAATGCTATGATGATTTAAGGTCTTTCTGTTGAAAGGCCTTTTTTGTTTTTCATTATTTGCTTAACTGACTTAATAATATCAACACCTTGGCTGGTGTTTGATAGTATATTCGTTGGGTTTATACATTTATAATATGAAGATAGGCTAGTACTAAAAACATCAGCTTTATCATTCATATTTGAGCAAGAGTAAAATATAATGACACAAACAAGAGCATATTTGAGAGACTTTCTATTAGCTTGGTTTGAACAGTATTTACCCGGTAGTTCTATATTGTGGTATGACATATTAGTACTTTTATGGATTGCCATTTTTGCCGTAGCGCTGCATTTTATATTAAAAGCATTAGCCAAGCAGTTCCTCAAAGGCCATTTTTTGACTTTAGAAAGTGATCAGCCTGAGAAAAGTTACACCGCTAAGTTAGTGCTATGCTTGGTAAGACGAATTTCCTTTGCCTTTCAGGGCGCTGTTATTGTGATTCAAGCTAATCTTTGGCTGGTAAAAGAAGCGTTTTTTTTACATGTTGTTAAAGTGGTAACTGATCAATGGATCATTATATTTTCGTTATTGTCATTATTTACGCTACTAGATATCTTCCAAGCTATATCCGATAAACGCTCCAATCGGGTGCCGTTTCCTCTCAGGGGGCTTTTACAAACCATTAAACTTATTGCCAGTGTATTAACCGGTATTCTTGCAGTGTCGCTGCTGATGGACAAATCACCGTTAATCTTACTCAGTGGTTTAGGTGCTTTATCTGCCGTGCTGTTGTTGGTATTTAAAGATCCTATTTTAGGCTTAGTTGCCGGTATACAGTTATCAGCTAATAACATGCTTGCAGTCGGTGATTGGCTTGAAATGCCTAAATATGGCGCGGATGGCGATGTGGTAGATATAGCACTAACCACCGTAAAAGTAAGAAACTGGGATAAAACAATCACCACTATTCCGACTTATGCGCTTATTTCTGATTCATTTAAAAATTGGCGGGGCATGTCTGAATCAGGAGGCAGAAGAATTAAGCGCAGTATTCATTTAGAAATGAGTAGCGTTTGTTTTTTAGATAACCAGCAGCTTGGGGAACTGAAAAAAGCACACTTATTAAGTGACTATCTCGCGAGCAAAGTATCAGTTATTGAAAAAGACAATATCGATAAAAAAGTTGATATGAGTGTTCTACAAAATGGTCGACGGTTAACTAATGTCGGAACCTTCAGGCAATATTTAGTATCATTCTTGAAAAACCATCCCGATATTCATCAAGGTATGACCTTGATAGTGAGACAATTAGAGCCGACTTGCAATGGCTTACCTATGCAAGTTTATGCTTTCACGAATACTACCAGTTGGAATGCTTATGAGGATATTCAATCTGATATTTTTGACCACATTATTGCCGTACTACCAGCATTCTCACTGAGAGTTCATGAATCACCTACGGGTAATGATATTAGGTTGTTAGCTAAATAATAGAATTACCAGCTACAGTCGCGTGAATATATGCTGATATAGTATTACGCTGAGTGCTCACTTAGCTGTTTAGATAGAAAAAACCATATGCAAATGCAGTAAAATCTGGGGGGAAGCAGCGGAGCGTTAAGTCAGCATAGTTTGATATACTTTGTGATGGTATTATTAATAATGACTTGAATTTTAATTAATTAGTCTCAATAAAGAAGGTATACCGAGGCTTAATCATTGTTGGAAACAATAATGGTCTATGTTACGATTATTGGATGTTAATTATGTCATATATTCAAATTACTAACTTAGTTGCGAAGTTGTCCATTATATGGATGATGCCTGTTCGCGCCTTTCCCATTTAAGGACGACTAAGCGCTACTTTTACTTAGTCGTCCATCCCCAGCAAATAACGCTTGAACTAATACCATCATCACAAATATAGCTTACTTTATTACTGTTAACTTGGCTTGATTTTGATACCTCAGTTCGAGATTGAGAGAATGATATGCATAATAATTTTTGGGATTATCTCTATCAAACCTTTGAGTTAATCGAAAATATGAATAATGAAAACCAAGACCTGCTTTTGCAAGTTAATGCTAGATTGGAAACAATAGAATTGTTATATGCTCGACACTTTGATCCAGTCGATTCATATGAAGAGTTCGTTGCTGTTAAACTCATTAATGCAATTTCACAGGCGATAAAAAGGCAATAGCATGGCGGATTCACCTATTAATGTATTGTTTAGTCGAGAATATTCAAAACTTAAAAGTGCTGTTAATGTTTTGCCCTTAGAGCGATTCACGGTTATTGCTTGTCCGGTATTTGATATAACAGCGGTTGAAAAAAATCAACAACTGCAAGCTGACTTTACACAGGTGTTAAGCAGTGACTATTTAATTTTTACTTCTCAATATGCAGTAATTGAAACTATTGCATATCTGAAAACGTTGGGCATAAGCAGTGCACAACTAAAAGCCATAAAAACCTGTGCAGTAGGCCCCGTAGTTGCTCGACAATTGGCTGAGCATGGCTTAACTGTTGATTTGTTGCCTGAGTTATATACGGCAGAATCATTAGCTGATTTATTCCCTGTGGTTACGGGCAAGAGATTAAAAATATTCTTTCCTAAAGGTGATAGAGCGGCACGAAAGTTAGAGCATGTACTGAGTGAGAAAGGTTATAACGTAGTTGCGCCTATTATTTATAAAACGGAGTTGCGTAGCAGCCTTGATAGGCAATCTCAAGCATTATTTAATGCCAAAACTGTTGACTGTTTTGCCTTTACATCGCCATCATCAGTAATGGCTTTAACGGCAATTTTAGATAGTGCTAATAACCGTAAAGCTTTAAAAAATTCAGTTATTTGTGCCATTGGAACAACAACTTATCAGGCGTGTTTAGAAGCCGGATTAACCGTTAGCATTATGCCAAATGAGTATACTATTGAAGGATTGGCACGAGCGATAGATAGCTTCTATTTGACAGCTAATTGTCATTAATTTGAAGATGAGTTTTTCACTAATTACTGCTGTTACCTCAACGAGCAATAAGGTGTTTTTAGCGGATAAAGGTCAAAATAAAGGCTGAAATTTGCCATTGAATAAGATTTAACAAGGACATGCAAACTTGAAAAGCGGTAATAGCCCAATTTAAACATCAAGTTAAGTAAATTGACAGTAATGAATTTTTTAAATGTAATTAATTTACAAAAGGAAAGGTATATATGATTAAACCTAAAATAATTATAAGTGATAATGATTACGACGGCTTACATTCGATGCTAGAAAAAGAAGTTTACGCACCATCACATGATTTACTGATTGATGAATTAGAGCGGGCAAAGATCGTTGATAAAGCAAAGTTGCCTGAAAATGTGGTACGAATGAATTCAACCGTGACATTTACTATACTTGCTTCACAAAAAACCTTTGCGCTGAAACTTGTTTACCCGAAAGATACTGCTGAAAGTGGCACTTTATCTATTCTTACGCCAGTTGGAAGTGCCTTGATTGGCCTTTCTATTGGACAAGAAATAGAGTGGCCGCTAGATAAAAATAGATCGACCATTGTTCATATCGACTCTATTACCTAACAGACAGCTAGATTATTATTTTAATCGATAATATCAAATTTATACCTTCGATATGTTTTTTGCCGTTTATCGCCTTTAGGGCTTTACGTTAACTGTATTTAACGGACGTTATTAAAAACCGCTATCGAAGGTCATATCAGACGATGTTCACCGCAGCTATTCACTTCTACTTAACTTCAATAATGATTTTTTCGCTACTATCAGGCGACATTACCTACTCAATGGCTGACTATTATACCAATTATACTAAGTTTCTTCCCATTCAGTGACGTTTAAAAGGTTTAGCGGCAAGGCATTGATTAAAGATAAGGGTTATTCTCGACAACTGCTCCTGCGTTGTTCTAATGACTGACATCCCTGTGAGAACCTTTTCGAAATCAACAACATGGCCTGTAAGCCTTTTAAAATCAGCCTTTGGGGCTTACTAGCGATTCGATAGCCGCCGATAATTTCTTTTATATAAATAACGATATTCAAAAACATGATCGCTGTTCTCAAACTGCTGGTAAGCGCTGAGAGAGGACAAACTTAACAGCTTGGGTATTAGATATATCCCTGCTTTTGGCGATTTATTTTTTGTATGTAATAGATCACTAATGGAAAGCGTCTTACTGGGCGTTATTTGTTGTAATAAGCACTATAAAAGTTATTACAACGTCAGCACAAATCATCCTAATTGCCAACACTTAAGTTACATGATACAAATATAGTGGCTTATTAAATAAGCAATTAACAATAAAACTACAAGGATTTCAGGATGAGACAAGTAATTGCATTTTCACCTAGTATTATTGTGAGCGCAACACTCGCATTATCAGCCGGCTTTACAGCAACAACTTATGCTGCTGAAGAAGCTCAAAAAATTGAACGCATTGAAGTGACAGGTTCTCGTATTAAGCGTACCGATATGGAAGGACCTTCTCCGGTTCAGTCAATCGGTAGAGAAGATATCGAAAATAAAATATGGGCTATGACAACCTTCAACAATTACTCGAAAGAATGCCGGTCGCAGGTAGCGGTACTTTCTCTACACGTGGTAACAACCAAGATTCAACCGCCAATGGCTCTGCTGCTGTTAGTTTACGAGGCTTAGGTGCCGATGCAACCTTGGTACTGATTAATGGCCGTCGTGTTTCGGTCAGTGCATTTGCTGAAGGTATTACTAATTCATTTGTTGATATTAATAGTATTCCAGTTTCTGCAATTGAACGTATTGATATTCTAAAAGATGGAGCTTCTGCTATTTATGGCTCTGATGCCGTAGCTGGGGTAGTTAATGTCATTTTGAAAAAAGACATTGATGGTGTCGAGCTTAACTTGGGCTATGGCGGTACCGATGGACCTAATTATGAAGAAACAACCGCAAGTCTTGTCTGGGGTACTACGAGTGAAAAAAGCAGTGCCTCTATTATTATTGATTACTTTAAAAATACCTCACTTTCGTCAAATGAAATGGGCCGTTTAGGGACTGCAAACCAAGCACCTTATGGGGGCGAAGATTTTCGTTCATCTCGTGGCTTTCCAGGTTACTTCTATGTTGATGAGGTTAAAACAATCGATCCAGATTGTCCCGCTGATAAAGCAACGGCTAGTGGTAGTTGCTTATTTGATTACGGCTCATATGGCTATATTGCCCCAGCTTCAGAGCGTATTGGCGCTATTTCACAATTTGAATATCGTTTTGACAACGGTATAACAAGCTTTTTAGAAATGGCTATTCAGCATAATAGCTCTGTGGCAGCGGGTGCCCCAACACCACTTGATGAAGATGCTGGCTTAACTGTTCCAGGCAGTCATCCAGATAACCCTTTCGGTGAAGATATTGCCATTGGTCGATACCGAACCGTAGATGCGGGGGCACGTCAATGGGATATAGAGTCAGACACCTTACGTTTGGTTGCTGGTTTAAGAGGTGAAATTAACGATTGGAGTTGGGAAACTGCAGTACAGAAAGGCCGCAGTAGATCCATGCAAACAGGCGATCGCACGCAAGGTTGGGTTCGAACTGACTTTTTACAGCAAGAAATTAATGCCGGTAACTATAACCCGTTTGGTGGCACCTTTAATGATCCTGAGGTTATCGACAGAATAACAACAAGCTTAGTACGCCGTGGTGAGTCGCACATGACATCATTTGATGCCAATATTACTGGTGAGGCTTTTAATTTTGGCGATGGTGTCGTTATGATGGCTGCCGGGATTGAATATCGTGAAGAAGATGTCAATGATATTCCGGATGATCAGTTTCAACGCGGTTTAATTTTTGGCACTGAATCAGTGTCGGCATCGGCTGATCGTGACCAATATGCCGCCTATGTAGAATTCTCTATTCCTCTTTCTGATAGCTTAGAGTTGCAACTAGCAGGACGCTATGATGATTATAGTGATTTTGGTACGACAACCAATCCTAAAGTAGCGTTTCGTTGGGCTCCAAGTGATGAGATAACCGTACGTGCTTCCTGGGCACAAGGGTTTAGAGCGCCTTCATTAGCTCAAATAGGCCTAGGTCCATCACAGAAGAGTCAATTTTTTGTTGATACCGAGCGTTGTGAGCAAACGGGATTAGATTGCCAAGCATTAGATTATAATATTGAATTTTCAGGTAACCCAGACTTACAAGCGGAAGAATCTGAGTCGTGGAATGTCGGTTTTATCTGGGCTCCTGAGGCTGATTTTGGCATAAGTGTTGATATTTGGAGCATTACTCAAGACAACAAAATTGATGAAGAAGAGTTTGGTCCTATTTATGCTGCAGAATGTGGCAACCAAAACAGTACCATATGTGTTCGCTTGCCTGCTACCGGTGGTGCAAGTTTAGGCACAATACAGAAAGTACACAGCACCTTTAAAAACTTATCATCACAAGAAGTGTCAGGTATTGATATTTCAACGAATTACAATCACTCACTTGATGATTTAGGTTTACTAAAATTCAATTTAGAGTGGGCCTATCAAGATAAGTTTGAAAAAGACGGTCGTGACTACACTGGTGAATATGGTTATCCTGAACATCGTTGGATTTTCTCAACAAACTGGGAGATTGGTCAATTTAATACCAATATAAATATTAGTTATGTTGGCGAGTTTGAAGATACACCCGACATCGATTTCGATGGTAATTTAGATTTTGATAGCAACACATCTCGGATGATTGATTCACAAGTCTTGGTAGATTTACAAACTTCTTACCATGTTACTGAATTTACTAAAGTGTCATTAGGTGTAAATAACTTATTTGATGAAGAGCCACCGTTTGCTATCGGTGATGGTGATGGTGATTTGTACGGTTATGCCTCGGGTGTACATAACCCTCGTGGTCGCTACCTCTATACTAAAGTCAGTCTTTTATTCTAAACCTAAGCTATAAGAATGCTTATTTATTCAATGCCGTTCATGTCAAATGAACGGCATTTTTTATCGAATATTTTGGCTTTTAAGTTAAAATTTTTCTGTTGATAGATTAATTGAACAATTTTATATTAGGGGTTTTGCGCAAAAGCCCTATTAGGGGGATTGCCAAAATCAGGGGTGATAAATCATCAAGAATTTGTTTTATAAGATTAATATTGAATTGGTAAGTGATTTAAATTGCGGGGAATCTTCATTGTTGAGTGAATTAATCTATTTCAATAACAATATCGGAAGTAGGGTATGCACAGCAAGTCAGAATTTCTCCAGCACCAATAAATGCCAGCGGGTACTCATTATATTCCACCGTGCCTTTTTTCAATGTACAACGACAAGCACCACAAAAACCATCTCGACAATGAAAGTGTGATTCGACGTTTTCTCGTTCTAAGCTATTGAGGATATTTTTGTCTTCATCGAGGAACGCAATTTTGCGTTCCTCGATCGTAATACTAAACGACATAGGAATTAAAAATCGAAGTCTTCAAAGTCGTCACTCGAAACCGATGAGTCTACTTGACCGACTAAGTAGCTAGAGATCTCAGTTTCTTGTGGGGCAACTTGTACGTTGTCACTGACAAGGTATGAGTTCATCCAAGGTAGTGGGTTACTTTTGATATCAAACGGTGCTTCAAAGCCTATTGCCGCCATACGTTGATTACTGATGTACTCAATGTATTGTTTTAAAATGGCCGCATTAAGGCCAATCATAGAACCGTCTTTAAATAAGTAGTCAGCCCATTCTTTTTCTTGCTCAACCACATCCATGAAAATTTGTTTGCCTTGCTGACGTAATTCTGTGGCAATTTCTTGCATTTCAGGGTCGTCTTTACCTGACATCCAGTTGTTAAGAATGTGCTGGGTACCGGTTAAATGCAATGCTTCATCACGGGCAATAAGCTTGATTATTTTTGCATTACCTTCAAGTAATTCACGTTCAGCGAAAGCGAATGAACAGGCAAAACTGACATAAAAGCGAATAGCTTCTAAAGCATTTACCGAACATATCGCTAAAAATAAGCGCTCTTTAAGTTTACGTTCGCTAACTGCAATGGTGTTACCGTCAACTTCGTAGCTGCCAGGACCTTGTGATTGCAACAACTGTGTGGTGATAATGACAGAATCGAAGTACTTAGCGATGCTTGATGCGCGTTTTAATATCGCTGGATTTACCATGATATCGTCAAATACTTCACTCGGATCTGAAAATAGATTACGTAAAATGTGCGTATATGAACGCGAATGAATAGTCTCACTAAATGCCCACGTTTCGACCCAAGTTTCTACTTCAGGAAGTGAAACAAGTGGCAATAAAACCGCATTCACCGAACGTGCTGCCATTGAATCAAGTAGCGTTTGATATTTTAAATTAGAAATAAAAATGTGTTTTTCAGAGTCTGTTAAGCTCTGCCAATCAGCGCGATCTTTTGAGACATCAATTTCTTCAGGGCGCCAAAAGAACGATAATTGCTTTTCAATCAACTTTTCAAACGCCATAAAACGTTGTTGATCGTATCGTGCAACATTAACACTGTTTCCCAAAAACATTGGCTCTAACAAGGCATTGTTAGGTGTTTGGTTAAACGTAGTGTACGACATTTATTTCTCCTTGAAATAGCACCGAGTCATGGTGATATTTCGTCACTTAATGGGTATTAATCTAGTTTTATACGGGTTATCACTATTTAAATCAGCAGGCAAAAAAAGAGGAAAACTTGGTGTTTCCCTCTTCGTTGTGCACTAGATTTTACAAGCGCCGCCTGCACAATCATCGTCTTCAACTTCGATTTGACTGTCAGCTGCACCATCACGCGTGTTGTGGTAGTACATGGTTTTAACGCCTAACTTATATGCCGTTAAAATATCTTTTAACACTTGTTTGATCGGCACTTTTCCACCTTCGAAACGAGCAGGATCATAATTAGTATTAGCTGAAATAGTTTGGTCAACAAATTTTTGCATAATACCCACGAGTTGTAAGTAGCCTTCATTACTTGGAATATTCCACAGTAATTCGTAGTTATCTTTTAAACGTTGATATTCAGGTACTACTTGCTTTAATACCCCGTCTTTACTGGCTTTAATGCTGATCAAACCACGAGGTGGCTCGATACCATTAGTAGCATTAGAAATCTGTGAAGATGTTTCTGATGGCATTAGTGCTGAAACCGTTGAGTTTCTCACGCCGTGCTCTTTAATACTGGCACGTAGCGCTTCCCAGTCTAAGTGTAATGGCTCACCGGTAATGTTATCGATTTCTTTTTTATAAGTATCGATAGGTAATATACCTTGAGATAAGCGAGTTTCATTAAACTTAGGGCAAGCACCTTGTTCAATAGCTAATTGGTTTGACGCTTTTAGCAAATAGTATTGAATCGCTTCAAAGGTACGGTGAGTTAAGTTGTTCGCACTACCGTTTGAATAATAAACGCCATTTTTCGCTAAATAATAAGCGTAGTTAATAACACCGATACCTAAGGTACGACGGCCCATCGTTGCGGTATGTGCAGCAGGTACTGGGTAGTCTTGATAATCTAACAAGTTATCTAAAGCACGTACCGCTAAATCAGCTAAGCTGTCTAATTCGTCAAGGCTATCAATAGCACCTAAGTTAAATGCTGATAACGTACATAGGGCAATTTCACCATTAGGATCATTAACATCTTCCATTGGCTTCGTCGGTAACGCAATTTCTAAACATAAATTACTTTGACGGATTGGCGCAACAGTAGGATCAAACGGTGAATGGGTATTACAGTGATCGACGTTTTGTAAATAAATACGACCAGTGCTTGCACGTTCTTGAGCAAACAAGGTAAATAATTCAATGGCTTTAATACGCTTCTTACGAATTGAATCGTCAGCTTCGTATTTAACATACAGTGCTTCAAACTTGTCTTGATCTTCAAAGAATGCATCGTACAAACCAGGCACATCGCTTGGGCTAAACAAGGTGATAGATTGACCTTTGATCAAACGTTGATACATCACTTTGTTAAATTGTACACCGTAATCTAAATGCCGAACGCGGTTTTCTTCAACACCACGGTTATTTTTAAGTACTAATAAGCTTTCAACTTCCAAGTGCCATAGTGGATAGAATAGGGTAGCTGCGCCGCCACGAACTCCACCTTGAGAACAACTTTTCACTGCTGTTTGGAATAGCTTGTAAAACGGAATACAACCGGTATGAAATGCTTCACCGTTACGTATAGTACTGCCTAATGCACGAATACGACCGGCATTGATGCCAATACCTGCACGTTGAGAAACATATTTCACAATAGAGCTAGATGTTGCATTGATAGAGTCTAAGCTATCGCCACACTCAATTAATACACATGAAGAGAATTGACGTGTCGGCGTACGTACACCTGCCATGATAGGCGTTGGCAATGACAACTTAAAGGTTGAAATAGCGTTATAAAAACCTTTTACATAGTCTAAGCGAGTTTCTTTAGGGTATTTCGCAAATAAACACGCGGCTACTAAAATATAAAGAAACTGGGCACTTTCATAGATTTCACCGGTAACACGGTTTTGAACCAGATATTTACCTTCAAGTTGCTTAACCGCAGCGTAGCTGAAGTCTAAATCACGGCTGTGCTCAATAAAACTCTCTAATTGCTCGAACTCTTCAGCGCTATAATCGCTCAGTAAATGCTGATCGTATTTACCGGCAGTAACTAAAGCTTGAACATGAGGATAAAGCTTAGGTGGTTCAAATTGGCCGTAAGCTTTTTTGCGGAGATGAAAAATCGCAAGTCGAGCTGATAAATATTGGTAATCAGGCGTTTCTTCAGAAATTAAGTCTGCGGCTGACTTAATGATGGTTTCATGAATGTCTGCGGTTTTAATACCATCGTAAAACTGAATATGAGACTTAAGCTCAACCTGAGACACAGAAACATTGTCTAGCCCTTCAGCAGCCCAGGCAATAACCTTATGAATTTTTTCTAAGTCGATGGGTTCTTTTGAACCATTGCGTTTTGTAACAAAAAGTTTGTTATTCATGAATGACCTGTAAATCTATTTATTGTTTTAATCACCCGACAATGGGGGTGAATTATGATAATTGCCTCAAGCAGACATTATTACGAGATAAATCGTATATCATTCAAACATCAGTGAATGAAAAATGCACTATATCTTGGGGTTTTAAAAAAACTAATCACAAGATAGTGAGGTTTGCATGACAATGCAAGCGATATAAATTTTCGTTTTTTGGTTGATTTTTTTAGAGTAAAAGTTATGTTAGTAACAACTAACTTAGTAAGGCTTTTTAATTTTGATTTTTCTAAAACGCAATGCTTATTTTAGATTTTTTTTTAACATTAAATTATTTTTATTTAATTTTTATGGTTTATATGTCAAAAGGATATATAAAAATATATTTACATACTATTCAATGGTTTATGTTTTTAGTTTAAATCTTGAACGCTTTAATTGACGACTGATTATTTTATCAACGCTTAAAGATCAAATTAAGATCCTAAATAGAATAAATACACTAAGTTGATGATGTTTTTAATGACAAACCGTAAATTTTTAACAGATGGCGTTATTTGGGTGAATATGGATTTTTATTGCTAAAGTCCAATCTAATATCATCAGCTTATTAAGCTATTGAAAGGTTAATAATCGGGGGTATACGCTAGGTAAATTAGCACGACGGGTAATGGGATAGGCGTGCTAGCTGTTAAAGACTACTTTATAAAGGCGAGTAAATCGGTTGGCGATTCGATAATGTGATCGGCTTGCCAAGTTTGACAGTCCTCATCAGCCAGAATATAGCCCCAATTAGCGACAAAGGTTTTCATTAGCGCGCTATTACCGGCCTGAATATCACGCAGGGCATCACCAACGTAGAAACACTGTTGATTGTTGACATTGATTTGCTGACAGGCATGTAAGATTGGCTCAGGATCTGGTTTGCGTTTTACTAAGGTGTCGCCACCGACCATCACGGCGCAGTTTGCAAACTCAGGGTAATATGGCATTAGTGTTTTGGTTAAGCCTTCAGGCTTATTAGTAATGATGCCCCAAGGAATATTGTTGTCTTCTAATTGTTGCAATAATTCAGCGACACCAGGATAAAGACAAGTATGTTCTGCAATATTTTGCTCGTAGTGATCTAGAAACTGTTGGCGTAAGCTTTCATAGTTATATTGTGCAATGTCGTCGCCAAACCCTAAGTTTAATAACCCTAGCGCGCCGTCTGAGGCGATGGGACGATAATCTTTGGCCGCTACGTTCGGTTTTTTATAGGTGTTAAGGACGTGATTTAGCGCCGCACCTAAGTCATCAGCAGTATCTAGCAAGGTTCCGTCTAAATCAAAAAGTACCGCAGCTATTGAGTTTGCTGAATTTTCATTGGTTGACATAACATCACTCTATTTTATTATTATTTAAATGGGGAAAAATAACACCAATGTTGAAGAATGAACGTCGGCGCATAAATAGTTTACTATCGTGATTAAACGCGTTGACAACAAAGTATGTAGTTAACATCAAGTGAAGATGTTAGCTTATGATTCTCAGTGATTGGATTGTAATGAATTCCCGCGGCATCAATACATTTTAGCTCAAATGACTCAGCCCATGAAATGAGGGTTGAAGGGCGAATAAAGCTGTTGTGATCGTGGGTGCCATTTGGCACAAGTTTAAATACTTTTTCGGCAGCAACTATCGCTAACAGATAAGCTTTTAACGACTTATTTAAGGTCGAGAAGAACACGTAGCCGCCAGGTTTTACCATGTCTGCACAAGCATTAACGATTGAAGCAGGGTCTGGCACATGCTCAAGCATTTCCATACAAGTGACGACATCGTAGTGCTCTGGCTGCTGTTGAGCTTGTTCTTCGGCAGTAATTTTAACATAGTCAACCTTAACACCCGCTTCTAAAGCATGCAGTTTAGCGACGTTTAAAGGCTCTTGCCCCATATCAATGCCAGTAACCTGTGCCCCCAATTGCGCTAAGCTTTCGGCTAAAATACCGCCACCACAGCCAACATCGATAATTTTTTTATCGAAGATGTCACCAACATGTTGGCAAATGAATTGACGACGTAAAGGGTTAATTTGATGTAGCGGTTTAAAGTCACCATCAAGTTCCCACCATTGGCTGGCAACTTGTTCAAATTTAGCTATTTCATCTTGATTAACATTTAAAGGCTTGGACATGGCTACTACTATTATTTGTCTTGTCGATATTGGCGATTCTAAACCAATAATTACGGCAAGCCTAGCGTGAAAATTGATTCAGCTTAAATAAAGTTAAAATGATATTGTTTTTATCCATTGTATATTTATAAGTAACCTGAGTTCGGGATAATAAATGCTTCTCTAGCAGCTGTTTCTCCTAATTTTTACACTTAATTCACTTACAATTGACGCGCGAACTAAGAAGAATGATCAAAGTATAAATTTAACTCACTGTTTTGAATTGTAATTAATTTTTATAAAATAATGCTTATCCCAAATTCAAGTTAAGTAGATGAATACCCTTCCCATCAGTATATTAATGTCGGTGTTAAAGGGGCAATGACGATAAAATATACGCTTGAGCATGATATGTGCCTAAAATGCGAACAATGGCGAGAATAAAAGTCATTTTTAAGCTAATAATTGATGAAAAAAATCTTTGAAATCAGATTGGTATTGGCAATATAGCGAATATCTAGCATTTACTTGAAACTTTAGTGTTTTAACGGCAGAATTAAGCAAAATAAAGCGGTAGGGCATGAGAAATATTTATGCTAGTATGCCGTGTTAATTAAAAATAATAATTTCGAAATTTTCTGAATTAGATTTACGTTAAGGGATACCATCAATTTATGACCGATTTGGCGAATAATATTGCTCCTGTCAATATTGAGGATGAGCTAAAAAGCTCCTATTTAGATTACGCAATGAGCGTTATCGTAGGTCGTGCACTACCAGATGTGCGTGATGGATTAAAACCAGTGCATCGTCGCGTTCTTTTTGCGATGAATGTTTTAGGTAACGACTTTAACAAGCCGTATAAAAAGTCAGCACGTGTTGTTGGTGATGTTATCGGTAAGTATCACCCGCATGGTGATACGGCTGTGTACGATACCATTGTACGTATGGCCCAAGATTTCTCATTACGCTATATGCTGGTTGATGGTCAAGGTAACTTTGGTTCTGTTGATGGTGATTCAGCAGCAGCAATGCGTTATACCGAAATTAGAATGTCGAAAATCGCTCATTCAATTTTAGCCGACTTAGATAAAGAAACTGTTGATTACGTGCCTAACTACGACGGTACGGAAATGATACCAGCAGTTATGCCAACACGTATTCCTAACCTATTGGTTAATGGTACTTCTGGTATTGCCGTTGGTATGGCGACAAACATTCCGCCACATAACTTAACAGAGGTTATTAATGGCTGTTTAGCGGTAATAGAGAATGGCGATATAAGCTTTGAAGAGCTTTTAGAGTTAATTCCAGGACCTGATTTCCCAACGGCTGGTATTATCAGTGGTCGTGCAGGTATACAAGAAGCTTATCTTACCGGTCGTGGTAAAATTAAAATTCGTGCGCGCGCTAGAATTGAAGTCGATGAAAAATCGGGTAAAGAAACCATTGTTGTGTTCGAATTGCCTTATCAAGTTAACAAAGCCCGTTTGATTGAAAAAATGGCTGACTTGGTAAAAGAAAAACGCTTAGAAGGCATTTCTGCCTTACGTGATGAGTCTGATAAAGACGGCATGCGTATGGTAATTGAAGTGAAACGTGGCGAAGTAGGCGAGGTTATTTTAAATAACTTGTATAAGCTGACGCAAATGCAAGTTTCGTTTGGTTTGAATATGGTGGCATTAACTAACGGCCAACCTAAATTATTCAGCTTACGTGAAATGCTTGATGCCTTTATATTGCATCGCCGTGAAGTTGTAACACGCAGAACCATCTTTGAATTACGTAAAGCACGTGAACGCGCACATTTACTTGAAGGTTTGTCGATTGCACTTTCTAATATTGACCCAATTATTGCGTTAATTAAGAACTCACCAACGCCAAGTGAAGCAAAAGAGCAATTACTAGCAAGAGGCTGGGACTTAGGTCTTGTGTCTGACATGCTAGCTGCTGCTGGTGACGATGCTGCTCGCCCTGAATGGGTAGAAGAAGAGTTTGGTATTCGTGATGGACAATATTTCTTAACACCACCACAAGCACAAGCTATTCTAGATTTACGTTTACATAAGTTAACGGGTCTAGAACACGAAAAAATCTTAAGTGAATACAAAGCATTATTAGAAGTTATTGCTGAATTACTTCATATTTTAGCGACACCTGCACGTTTAATGGAAGTGATTCGTGAAGAGCTTGAAGCGATTCGTGATGAATTTGGTGATGAGCGTCGTACTGAAATTACTAATGCTTCACATGATTTATCAATGGAAGATTTGATCACTGAAGAAGATGTCGTAGTAACACTTTCACATGAAGGTTATGTTAAGTATCAGATATTAAGTGATTACCAAGCACAACGACGTGGTGGTAAAGGTAAAGCCGCAACTAAGATGAAAGAAGAAGATTTCATTGAGCGTTTACTTATTGCTAATACCCACGATACCATTTTATGTTTCTCAGACCGCGGTAAACTTTATTGGTTGAAAGTATTCCAATTACCATTAGCCAGTCGTACTGCGCGTGGTCGTCCAATTGTTAATATTTTACCGCTTGAAGAAGGTGAACGTATTACGGCAATTTTACCTGTACGTGAATATGAAGAAGATAAATTCATTATTATGGCAACAGCCTCTGGTACTGTGAAGAAAACAGCGTTAACCGCTTATAAAAATCAACGTGCAAACGGTATTATTGCCTTGAACTTACGTGATGACGATACCTTAATTGGTGTTGATATTACGAATGGCGATAATGACATTATGTTGTTCTCTGATGCCGGTAAAGTCGTCCGTTTTAACGAGAAAAAACGTGATAGTGAAACGGGTGAAATAAAAGTTGATCCCGAAACTGGTGAACAACAATGGGCATTAAAACCTATCGGTCGTACCGGTACAGGTGTACGTGGTATCAAGTTAGAAGGCGATCAAAAAGTAGTATCATTGATAGTGCCTAAAAACGATGGTCCGATCATGACTATCACTGAAAATGGCTTTGGTAAGCGTACGGCACTTGATGAGTATCCGGCTAAGAGTCGTGCTACTAAAGGGGTTGTTTCAATTAAAGTTAGTGAGCGTAATGGTCCTGTTGTTGGCGCTGTACAAGTTGAAGAGCAAGATGAGATCATGCTGATCACTGATAACGGTACGCTAGTTCGTACCCGTGTTGATGAAGTTAGTGTTATTGGTCGTAATACCCAAGGTGTTCGTATTATTCGTACGATTGAAGGGGAACATGTTGTTGCCTTACAACGTATCGACGAAATAGAAGAAGTTGAAGTCTTCGACACAACTGAAGAGGGTGAAGAACTTTCAGCTCAATCAGTCGAAGGGGAAACAGTTGATACACCGGAAGCAAAGATTGAGGGTGAGAACCAAGACTCAGCACTCAATAATGACGATACTCCAGAGTAACCGTTGTTAACATAGAAAAGGCGGTATTTACCGCCTTTTTTTATGGGTAAATTTTACTTAACTGGGCAAATTTGTTGATTTAATTAACATAAAATAGTTATATCAAAGTTTAATTAAGAATTGATGCCAGAAACCAATAATGTATGCTGTGTAAGCAATGCGTTAAGGGTTTAAAAGTTAACATATAATAATAAAAGTCATTTTATGGCGGTGTGCTATTAGCGAAAAATTCAGTGGTTAGTTTGGCTTTCATTGAGTCAAATAAACAAAGCAAATTACTTAGAGAAGGGTGTAGTGTTTAATGTCTAGTGTTTACAATTTTTGCGCAGGTCCTGCGATGTTACCTGTAGATGTCATGAAAAAAGCGCAAAGTGAGTTTTTAAACTTTGCTAGGACCGGTAGCTCTGTAATGGAACTCAGTCATCGAAGTAAAGAGTTTATTGCTGTTGCGGAAAAAGCCGAAGCTGATTTACGTAAGCTAATGGCGATACCTGAAAATTATAAAGTATTGTTTTGTCATGGCGGTGGCCGTGGTCAATTTTCGGCCGTGGCATTGAATTTATTAGGTACGTCTAAAAAAGCTGATTATATTGTTACTGGGGCTTGGTCTAAATCTGCCGCAGAAGAAGCCAGCCATTATGGTGATATCAACGTGATTAATGTCATGGATAATGTCGATGATGTTCAACGTGTAAGACCAAGCAGTGAATGGCCAATTAGTCAGGATGCAGCTTATGTGCACTATTGCCCGAATGAAACCGTTGATGGCATTGAGATTTTTGATGTACCAAACACCGGAGATATTCCGCTTATTGCTGATATGTCATCGACTATTTTATCGCGTGAATTTGATGTCAGTAAATTTGGGCTCATTTATGCTGGTGCGCAAAAAAACATTGGTCCTTCAGGCTTAACCTTAGTGATTGTTCGTGAAGATTTACTGGGCAACGCTCATATCGATACACCTTCAATCATGAATTACCAAGTATTAGCGAAAAATGGTTCTATGTATAACACGCCACCGACTTATGCATGGTATTTAGCGGGGCTTGTATTTGAATGGTTACTCGCTAAAGGCGGTGTTAGTGCTATTGCTGAAATTAATGCACAAAAAGCACAATTACTTTATCAATATATTGATGAAAGTGAATTTTATAGCAACTCAATTACTCCTGAAAATAGAAGTTTAATGAATGTGCCTTTTTGGCTAGTTGATGATGACTTATCTAATGAGTTTTTAGTGCAAGCACAAGAACAAGGATTATCGGCGCTGAAAGGCCACCGAATGGTTGGCGGTATGCGGGCAAGTATTTATAACGCGATGCCTATAGAGGGTGTAGAGGCGTTAATTGATTTTATGAAAAAATTTGCAGCAGGAGTTAAGTAATATGGAGCAACTAACCTTACAGCCCATTGGCAAAATACATGGTGAAGTATTTTTGCCAGGCTCAAAGAGTTTATCTAATCGTGCATTACTGATAGCCGCGCTTGCTAATGGCGAAACTAAAATTACCAATTTGTTAGTCAGTGACGATATCAACTATATGCTGACGGCATTAAAAACATTGGGTGTTCAATATAGCTTAAGTGACTGTGGCACAGAGTGCACAGTCATTGGTAATAACGGCTTTTTTAGTGCTAATGAAATTTTAGAGTTATATCTTGGCAATGCAGGTACAGCTATGCGTCCATTATGTGCAGCACTTGCTGCTAGTGAAGGCGAATTTATTTTAACTGGTGAGCCCAGAATGAAAGAACGACCTATTGGTCATTTAGTCGATGCGTTAACTCAGCTTAATGCCGATATTGAATACATGGAAAACAAAGATTATCCACCGATAAAAATTAACGGTCGAGAGTTAGCTGGAAGTACAGTAAAAATTGATGGTTCGATTTCAAGTCAGTTTTTAACCGCTATTTTGATGGTATCTCCATTACTTAAAACCAATACCCATATTGAAATCAACGGTGAGTTAGTCTCTAAACCGTATATTGATATTACCCTCGATATTATGGCTAGATTTGGCGTAACAGTGCAAAACAACGACTACCAATCTTTTACAGTCAAAGGTAATCAATCTTATCAAGCGATTGAAAAATATATGGTTGAAGGTGATGCGTCATCGGCTTCCTATTTCTTAGCGGCTGGCGCTATAAAGGGTGGAGAGATCACAGTCCACGGCGTGGGTAAGCTCAGTGTTCAAGGTGATAAGTATTTCGCTGATGTACTTGAAAAAATGGGTGCAGAAGTCATTTGGCATGATGAGTCGATAACTGTTATTGGCAAGCCTCTTATTGCTGTGGATATGGATATGAACCATATACCTGATGCAGCAATGACGATAGCAACAACAGCACTGTTTGCCAAAGGCACAACAACAATTCGAAATATTTATAATTGGCGAGTAAAAGAAACCGATCGTTTAACGGCAATGGCCACAGAGTTAAGAAAAGTTGGCGCGACAGTTATCGAGGGCGAAGATTACATTACTATAACACCACCAGTGACGTTACAGCATGCCAATATTGATACTTATAATGATCACCGTGTTGCTATGTGTTTTTCGCTAGTGGCATTAAGTGATACGCCGGTAACCATTAATGATCCCAAGTGTACGGCTAAAACATTTCCCGATTATTTTGATAAGTTATCCCAAGTCTCTTTTTAAAGTGTCAGAGAATAACTTTTTTAGGCGATTTTGTATGATAAATCCCGTATAATGCCGCCGATTTTCGACTTTAGGAGATAAATATATGCAGGAAAGCATACCAGTCATTACTATTGATGGGCCCAGTGGGGCAGGTAAAGGAACGGTTGCGCGTATTGTCGCTGAACAATTAGGTTGGCACTTATTAGACAGTGGTGCAATTTATCGTGTGCTAGCGGTTGCCGCACAGCATCATCATATCAGTGTTGATGATGAGGACTCTTTATTACCCGTAGCTGCGCATTTAGATGTACAGTTTCAAATTTGTAGTGAAGGAGAAGGTAAAGTTATTTTAGAAGGCGAAGATGTTTCGAATGCAATTCGTACTGAAGAAATTGGTGCTTTAGCATCCAAGGTTGCCGCATTTCCTCGTGTTCGAGAAGCGCTGTTAAGGCGTCAACGTGCTTTTAAAGTTGCCCCTGGATTAGTTGCCGATGGTCGTGATATGGGCACAGTAGTTTTTACACAAGCGCCAGTAAAAGTATTCTTAACGGCCAGTGCTGAAGAAAGGGCACAAAGAAGATTTAATCAGTTGAATGCAAAAGGCTTTGATGTTAAAATCGGGCGCCTTTTGGATGACATACGTCAAAGAGATGAGCGAGATCAAAACCGTAAGGTGGCGCCGCTTGTTCCTGCAGAAGGAGCATTAATTATTGATTCTACTAAACTTTCTATTGATGAAGTGGTTAGTAAAATCTTGTCATTTAGTAATGATAAATTAATGTAAACGAAGTAATAATGCTTCAAAATAACCTAAGGTAAGGATGCGTTAGGTCTTATTAACAACCCCATGAGACATGTATGTTGATTGGATTAACTCTGAGTTCATAGACAAATTATGACTGAAAATTTTGCACAACTTTTTGAAGAAAGTTTAAAAACAATCGAAACACGCCCTGGTTCAATCATTAAAGGGACTGTAGTAGCCATTACTAAAGACAACGTTTTAGTTGACGCTGGCTTAAAATCTGAATCTGTTATTTCAATTGACCAATTTAAAAGTCTTACTGGTGAAGTTGAAGTTTCTGTAGGTGATGAAGTTGATGTATCACTAAAAGCTACAGATGATGGTTTCGGTGAGACTATTCTTTCTCGTGATGACGCAAAACGCCATGAAGCTTGGCAAGTGCTTGAAAAAGCATATGAAGAAAAAGAAACTATTATCGGTGTTATCAACGGTAAAGTTAAAGGTGGTTTCACAGTTGAAGTTAGCAACATCCGTGCTTTCTTACCTGGTTCATTAGTAGATGTACGTCCTATTCGTGACACTACTCACCTTGAAGGTAAAGATTTAGAATTTAAAGTTATTAAGCTTGATCAAAAGCGTAATAACGTTGTTGTATCTCGTCGTGCTGTTATCGAATCAGAAAGCAGTGTTGAACGTGATGAACTTCTTGCTTCTCTTGCTGAAGGCATTGAAGTTAAAGGTATCGTTAAGAACCTTACTGACTACGGTGCATTCGTAGACTTAGGCGGCATTGATGGCCTACTTCACATCACAGATATGGCTTGGAAACGTGTTAAGCACCCAAGCGAAATCGTAAATGTTGGTGATGAAATTCAAGTTAAAGTATTGAAATTCGATCGTGAGCGTACTCGTGTATCTCTAGGTATGAAGCAGTTAGGCGAAGATCCATGGGTTGCTATCGCTAAACGTTACCCTGAAGGCGCTAAGCTTACAGGTCGCGTAACTAACTTAACAGACTACGGTTGTTTCGTTGAGATCCAAGAAGGCGTTGAAGGTTTAGTTCACGTTTCTGAAATGGATTGGACTAACAAAAACATCCACCCATCTAAAGTTGTTAACTTAGGTGATACGGTTGAAGTTATGGTACTTGAAATTGACGAAGAACGTCGTCGTATTTCTCTTGGCCTTAAACAATGTATCCCGAACCCTTGGGAAGAGTTTGCTAAAAACTTCAACAAAGGTGATAAAGTATCAGGTAAGATCAAGTCAATCACTGACTTTGGTATCTTTATTGGTCTTGACGGCGGCATTGATGGTCTTGTTCACTTATCTGATATCTCATGGGCTGGCGGTGAAGAAGCTGTTCGTGAATATAAGAAAGGTGATGAAATCTCAGCTGTGGTACTTCAAGTTGACCCAGAGCGCGAGCGTATCTCTTTAGGTGTTAAACAAACTGAAGATGATCCGTTTAATCAATATCTTGCAGATAACAAAAAAGGTGCTATTGTTACAGGTAAGGTTATTGAAGTAGACGCTAAAGGCGCTAAAATTGAATTAGCTGAAGGCGTTGAAGGTTACCTTCGTGTTGCTGATATTTCACGTGAGCGTATCGAAGATGCGACGACTGAATTATCTGTTGATGACAGCGTTGAAACTAAGTTTGTTGGTGTTGATCGTAAGAACCGCACTATCAGCTTATCAATCAAAGCTAAAGATCAAGCAGACGAGCGTGAAGCTATGGATACATTGAACCAAGCTCCAGAAGATACTTCTGGTCTAAGTGCAATGGCTGAAGCGTTTAAAAACGCTAAACTTTAATTCCTAGCAATACCAAGCGAAGAAGAGCTGCTTTAAAGTAGTTCTTCTTATTGTTTAAATCCGATGGCGCGAAGCTATAGTGAACACTGGAGGTCAAATGACCAAATCAGAACTCATTGAAAGATTAGCAGAAAAATTAAATCATTTAGCTGCGAAAGATGTAGAACAAGCTATTAAAGAAATTCTTGAAATGATGGCGCACACTTTGTCAAAAGGTGAACGTATCGAAATTAGAGGTTTTGGCAGCTTTTCGTTGCATTATCGTGCTCCTCGCGTGGGACGGAACCCAAAAACTGGCGAGTCTGTAGACCTTGACGGTAAATATGTTCCACATTTTAAACCTGGTAAAGAATTACGTGAAAGAGTAAATCTTTCAATCGCGTAATTGCAGAATTGATGAATAAACGGCATGCTATCAGCATGCCTTTTTTTTATGTTGTTTTGGACAAACTATCATGCGCCTATATATCACCGTTATCCTTTTTCTTCTTTTGTTAGCCATTGCCTTTATTTTTGGCAGTCAGAATGACCAAGTACTGACCTTAAATTATTTAATTGCTAAAACGAATCTTTCAGTCGCTGCTGCAGTAAGCTTATTTACCACGATAGGTTTTGTGCTCGGATTATTGTTTGCTCTATTTTGGAAATTATTGCGAATGATAAAGCCAAAGAAAAACACTGAGCTACCTATAGGGAAGAAGTCTTAGTATGCTAGGGTTATTATTTTTATTGCTACCTGTAGCTATGGGATATGGCTGGTTTATGGGGCGTAATAGCGTTAAGCAAAACGATCATAGTGCTCAACAAGAACTCTCGATTAAATATTCTACAGGCTTAAATTACTTATTTTCTAATCAACAAGATAAAGCCATTGATTATCTACTTGAAGCCTTAAAAGTTGAAGATGATACCGTTGAAGCTCACTTTGCCATGGCCAATTTGTTTAGGCGTCGCGGCGAGCTCGATAGAGCATTAAAAGTACATGAGCATTTAGTGCATCAAAAGCATTTACCCAACAGTGCTAAACAACAAGCGGTGTTTGAACTTGCGAAAGATTTTCTCAGTGCAGGGCTATATGATCGTGCTGAATCGATGTTTCATAAGCTGCTAAAATCAAAAAACTATGGTTTGAAATCTTTAACTTCCCTAATGCAGATTTATCAATCGACTAAAGATTGGCAGCAAGGCATTGCACTTAAAAAAGCAATTTCGAAAACTCGTGATAGCAAACTGTTACATGCTTTAGCGAATTTTTATTGTGAGTTGGCGACTTTAGCCTTAGAAAAAGATCAGTTTATTGAAGTTATTGAGCTGCTTGATAATGCCTTGAGCCATGATCCCAACTCTTCTCGAGCGAATTGGTTGATGGCACAGATTTATGAAAATCATCAACAGTATAATGAAGCTTGCCAATGTTATAAAGCTATTTATGAACAAGATAAAGAGTTTTTTCCTGATGTAATTGAAAAAATGTATCTTTGTTATCAAGCACTTGATGCAGAAGATGATTTTTTTCTATTTATTAAAAAGGTTTACGAAGAAACCGGTAGTACATCTGCGCTTATAAAGTATTTAACTCATATCGAACATGTTAAAGGCGTTAATTCGGCGAAAAAATTTATTTTATCAGCATTAAAGCGTCGTCCTACTATTCGTGGTTTTAAGCATTTTGTCAAAATGCAAATGACAGGCAATGAATCTGTCAATACCTCAGAAAATCTTGAGGTTATTCGTGAGTTGGTATCCGCTTATTTAAATGTTAAACATCGTTATAGTTGCAGAACTTGCGGTTTTAATTCCAGTACCCATTATTGGTCATGCCCATCATGTCATGATTGGGAGCAACTAAAACCTGTACGTGGTTTAGATGGTGAATAATCCCATACTTTATAAAAATGGCCTTAGATAATCATTAGTTGAACAGTACTAATGCCAAGGCGTAAGAGTTATCGTAAAAATAGTTACCTATTGAGGAAAATAGCATGATAGATGCAAAAGTTGTCGTAGCCTTAGATTTTGATAATAAAGATGAGGCATTGTCTTTTGTAGATAAGATACAACCGAGTGATTGTCGGTTGAAAGTGGGCAAAGAAATGTTTACTCACTTTGGGCCTGAATTTGTCAGAGAACTTGTTAACCGAGGCTTCGACGTTTTTCTTGATTTAAAATTTCATGATATTCCTAATACCGTTGCAAAAGCGGTTGCCGCGGCTGCCGATTTAGGTGTTTGGATGGTGAATGTTCACGCCTCTGGTGGCCTTAAAATGATGGAAAAAGCTAAAGAAGCATTATTGCCTTATGGCGATAAAGCACCACTATTGATTGCTGTTACGGTGTTAACCAGTATGAGTGAGGAAGATCTTGCCGGCATAGGCATCACGCGCTCACCAGCAGAGCAAGTACAACATTTAGCTATCTTAACTAAAAAAGCGGGTTTAGATGGTGTGGTTTGTTCTGCAATGGAGGCTGAATCATTAAAGCAATTGCTAGGGCAAGAATTTAAGCTTGTTACTCCTGGCATACGACCAGCAGGTGCTAATGCCGATGATCAAAAGCGGATTATGACGCCTGAACAAGCGCTAGCTGTTGGTGTTGATTATTTAGTGATTGGTCGTCCGATCACCAAAACGGAAAATCCGCATACGGTATTACAAGCAATCAACTTATCAATTAGCCAGCTTTAGCCCATCAACGACTATTTTTATATCGGCTATTTGACAAATTACCTTAAGACTTCTAAACCTAATAAAGCGAATTATTATCTATGATAATTTGCTTATATGGATATTAACTATTAGAAGGAGAATACAATGAAAAAGCACATCTATTATTTTCTCATCATCTTAATTACCGTAATATCATTGCCACTTCGAGCTACCGACATTAATGGTGCGTCAGAGACGATTTCCACTCAAGAAGTACAAGTTGTAGATATTAATAAAGCTGATATTGATACTTTGGTTTTATTGAAAGGTATTGGAAAAAAGCGAGCCAAAGCAATTGTTGCCTATCGTGAGTTACATGGTGAGTTTAATGCTATTGATGATTTACTGAATGTTAAAGGTATAGGCCAGAGAGTGTTGGATAAAAATAAAGCAAGGATAAAATTATAAAGTATTAGTCTGATTTAGACGAGAATGCGTGTCACTTATATAGATACGCATTTTTTATCTTTTTTTTAGGGTAGTTATATCCTATTTCCCTGGTCGCTTTAGATATTTTTTGGTACATAGATGAAAGCAAAGGCATATTTACTTTACATAGAAGGAAGTTTTACCAAGCAATAGCGAGCTATTGGGCGTAAAATAACGCTGATAGGCGCTTAAATAGTATGGTTGAGTAAAGTAGCTTAACCCGAACTGGGGTTAATACCAATGCTAATAAATTTCTTCCCACTCAGTGAAATTTAACAGGCTTAGCGGCACCAGTTCACTGTTCCGAACTGAACCTAAGTACCTACATTCATGTAGGCAAGATATTGAATTGAAGATAATGGTTATTCTTGACAACTGCTCCGGCGTTGTTCTAATGACTGACATCCCTGTGAGAACCTTATCGACATCAATAACGCGGCCTGTAAGTCTTTTAAAATCACCCTTGGGGAGCTTGCCAGCGATTCGATAACCGCCGATAATTTCTTCCATATAGAATAACTATATTCAAAAAATGATCGTTGTTCTCAAACCGCTGGTAAGCGCTGAGAGAGAACAAACTTAATAGCTTTGGTATAAGTATTGAGTTCTTTGTATGGTTAACGGTATGAGTTAGGTTGAGGTGTCTATTTGTCAGCTCTTTTTACAGTTGTAAAGTATTAATATATTAAAATATTTTTAACCTTTGAATTTTAAGGGTATTTGTTTATTGGTATTATATTTGCTTAACTCAAGCATAGGATATAGAGAATAGTCGTTATATTCTATCAATTTACTGACCCATTAAGGGCTTAAGGATGTAGTATGAGTTCTAAAATTTTGAATGTTATTTTATTTTGCCTATTGTCACTTTTTATCGCTGAAAAAGGAAATGCAGGATTGATTGTTGATGACTTCTATTCTGACAATAAGGGTATTCAATGGCAGTATATTGGAAGTTTTGATTTAGCCATGGGCCCTAAACTTTATGGCTCAACTACACCTACACCTGTGCCTTATAATGGTATTGAAGCTGCAGTGTTAAATTTTGGTCCTTTATTAGCAGGCGAAGAGTATGCGCTAAGTTCTAATAACGTTGCTAGTTATGCTAATAACATAGGTAGTTTTATTGTAAATCATAAAGCTTGGTATGATTCTTATGACTTTACTATGGGTTTACATGAAGCAAATGAATCTTTGCTAGCAAATAATGCTGGCGGTCTAGCATATGATGAAATTGGTGATATATCTGCCTTTATTAAGGATAGAGCACTTTTAGGAGATAATATTAATCACGTTTTTAAATCTGTTGCAGTACCTGAACCTTCTTCTTTTACTATCTTACTTTTAGCGTTAGCCGCATTGACAATACGTCGTTTAAAAAGTTAATTAATAAGGTCCTAATAACGTTATTGCTCAATGCTGTTATTAGGACTTGATTATTTATAATATAATGTGTGTAAATTATATTTATTACTTACTCATTTTACCGCGCTGAAGAATAAAATTGTCCATCCAATCTATCACTATTGTATTAAATAGTATTAAATGCTATATGTGATAATTTACTTCTTATCCAACCGCTTCAATGTTTTTCATATCACTTTATATGTGATAAATCAGATTATTAGGGATATTGTTTATGAAAATTTATACGAACCCAAAAAGTGGCCAAATTATTAATGTCAAAGGTGAAGTTCGCATAGATTCAGTTGATAATAATTTATTGAAAATAGGTGAGGTAGTTGATCCCGGCACTGTGCTTATATTCGAAGAGAATAGCGAAGTCACTTTGTCCTATAGTGATGGTAGTCAGCAACGCGTGTCTAACCAGAATATTGACCTAGCTGAAGACGTCCTTGTTGATACTATATCCAAACAAGAAAATGTAGGCATTTTAAATAATTCTGATGTAAATAGTATTCAAGATGAAATATCAGCAATTCAAGCATTAATTGCTTCAGGCGAAGATGTTGAGTTGCCTGAAACTGCAGCAGGTTTAGTTGCAAATGAAGGTACAGATTTTGTTTCGCTCGACAGGACAGGTGATGAAACACTGGCTCAAGCAGGCTATGAGACGACTGAAATTAATAACAACTTCCTTTTTGTCAACAGTACAGATCCTGAAGATAATGGTCTGAATACTACTGATAGCGTAATAACATCTCCTTCTATACTTGACGATAATGAAGTGGTTAGTACAGCAGAAGATACCCCGATTTCAGGCAATGTCTTGGACAACGCGACCAGTACCGATGCGCCTCTGTCGGTAACCGGCTTTACTATTGCTGGTGTGACTTATGCCATTGGCTCTACGGCGGTCTTAGCCGAAGGTGAGTTAACCTTAAATGCCGATGGCAGTTACAGCTTTGTGCCCAATGCTGATTACAACGGTCCAGTGCCGGTGATCAGCTATACCGTGGTAGACGCTGTTGGTGATGTTAATAATTCAACGTTGACTATCTCAGTGACACCTGTGTCTGATTTACTTGACGATAATGAAGTGGTCAGCACAGCAGAAGATACCTCGGTTTCAGGCAATGTCTTGGACAACGCGACCAGCACCGATGCGCCTCTGTCGGTAACCGGCTTTACTATTGCTGGTGTGACTTATGCCATCGGCTCTACGGCGGTCTTAGCCGAAGGTGAGTTAACCTTAAATGCCGATGGCAGTTACAGCTTTGTACCCAATGCTGATTACAACGGTCCAGTGCCGGTGATCAGCTATACCGTGGTAGACGCTGTTGGTGATGTTAATAATTCAACGTTGACTATCTCAGTGACACCGGTGTCGGATTTAGTTGATGATAATGAAGTGGTCAGTACAGCAGAAGATACCCCGATTTCAGGCAATGTCTTGGACAACGCGACCAGCACCGATGCGCCTCTGTCGGTAACCGGCTTTACTATTGCTGGTGTGACTTATGCCATTGGCTCTACGGCGGTCTTAGCCGAAGGTGAGTTAACCTTAAATGCCGATGGCAGTTACAGCTTTGTGCCCAATGCTGATTACAACGGTCCAGTGCCGGTGATCAGCTATACCGTGGTAGACGCTGTCGGTGATGTTAATAATTCAACGTTGACTATCTCAGTGACACCGGTGTCGGATTTAGTTGACGATAATGAAGTGGTTAGTACAGCAGAAGATACCTCGGTTTCAGGCAATGTCTTGGACAACGCGACCAGTACCGATGCGCCTCTGTCGGTAACCGGCTTTACTATTGCTGGTGTGACTTATGCCATTGGCTCTACGGCGGTCTTAGCCGAAGGTCAGTTAACCTTAAATGCCGATGGCAGTTACAGCTTTGTGCCCAATGCTGATTACAACGGTCCAGTGCCGGTGATCAGCTATACCGTGGTAGACGCTGTTGGTGATGTTAATAATTCAACGTTGACTATCTCAGTGACACCGGTGTCGGATTTAGTTGACGATAATGAAGTGGTTAGTACAGCAGAAGATACCTCGGTTTCAGGCAATGTCTTGGACAACGCGACCAGTACCGATGCGCCTCTGTCGGTAACCGGCTTTACTATTGCTGGTGTGACTTATGCCATTGGCTCTACGGCGGTCTTAGCCGAAGGTGAGTTAACCTTAAATGCCGATGGCAGTTACAGCTTTGTGCCCAATGCTGATTACAACGGTCCAGTGCCGGTGATCAGCTATACCGTGGTAGACGCTGTTGGTGATGTTAATAATTCAACGCTGACTATCTCAGTGACACCTGTGTCGGATTTACTTGACGATAACGAAGTGGTTAGTACAGCAGAAGATACCCCGATTTCAGGCAATGTCTTGGACAACGCGACCAGTACCGATGCGCCTCTGTCGGTGACCGGCTTTACTATTGCTGGTGTGACTTATGCCATTGGCTCTACGGCGGTCTTAGCCGAAGGTGAGTTAACCTTAAATGCCGATGGCAGTTACAGCTTTGTGCCCAATGCTGATTACAACGGTCCAGTGCCGGTGATCAGCTATACCGTGGTAGACGCTGTCGGTGATGTTAATAATTCAACGTTGACTATCTCAGTGACACCGGTGTCGGATTTAGTTGACGATAATGAAGTGGTTAGTACAGCAGAAGATACCTCGGTTTCAGGCAATGTCTTGGACAACGCGACCAGCACCGATGCGCCTCTGTCGGTAACCGGCTTTACTATTGCTGGTGTGACTTATGCCATTGGCTCTACGGCGGTCTTAGCCGAAGGTCAGTTAACCTTAAATGCCGATGGCAGTTACAGCTTTGTGCCCAATGCTGATTACAACGGTCCAGTGCCGGTTGTGACGTATACCGTGGTAGACGCTGTTGGTGATGTCACCGATTCAACGCTGACTATCTCAGTGACACCGGTGTCTGATTTACTTGATGATAACGAAGTGGTTAGTACAGCAGAAGATACCCCGATTTCAGGCAATGTCTTGGACAACGCGACCAGTACCGATGCGCCTCTGTCGGTGACCGGCTTTACTATTGCTGGTGTGACTTATGCCATTGGCTCTACGGCGGTCTTAGCCGAAGGTGAGTTAACCTTAAATGCCGATGGCAGTTACAGCTTTGTGCCCAATGCTGATTACAACGGTCCAGTGCCGGTGATCAGCTATACCGTGGTAGACGCTATCGGTGATGTTAATAATTCAACGTTGACTATCTCAGTGACACCGGTGTCGGATTTAGTTGACGATAATGAAGTGGTTAGTACAGCAGAAGATACCTCGGTTTCAGGCAATGTCTTGGACAACGCGACCAGCACCGATGCGCCTCTGTCGGTAACCGGCTTTACTATTGCTGGTGTGACTTATGCCATTGGCTCTACGGCGGTCTTAGCCGAAGGTCAGTTAACCTTAAATGCCGATGGCAGTTACAGCTTTGTGCCCAATGCTGATTACAACGGTCCAGTGCCGGTTGTGACGTATACCGTGGTAGACGCTGTTGGTGATGTCACCGATTCAACGCTGACTATCTCAGTGACACCGGTGTCTGATTTACTTGATGATAACGAAGTGGTTAGTACAGCAGAAGATACCCCGATTTCAGGCAATGTCTTGGACAACGCGACCAGTACCGATGCGCCTCTGTCGGTAACCGGCTTTACTATTGCTGGTGTGACTTATGCCATTGGCTCTACGGCGGTCTTAGCCGAAGGTCAGTTAACCTTAAATGCCGATGGCAGTTACAGCTTTGTGCCCAATGCTGATTACAACGGTCCAGTGCCGGTGATCAGCTATACCGTGGTAGACGCTGTCGGTGATGTTAATAATTCAACGTTGACTATCTCAGTGACACCGGTGTCGGATTTACTTGACGATAATGAAGTGGTCAGTACAGCAGAAGATACCCCAGTATCAGGCAATGTCTTGGATAACGCGACCAGCACCGATGCGCCTCTGTCGGTGACCGGCTTTACTATTGCTGGTGTGACTTATGCCATTGGCTCTACGGCGGTCTTAGCCGAAGGTGAGTTAACCTTAAATGCCGATGGCAGTTACAGCTTTGTGCCCAATGCTGATTACAACGGTCCAGTGCCGGTGATCAGCTATACCGTGGTAGACGCTATCGGTGATGTTAATAATTCAACGTTGACTATCTCAGTGACACCTGTGTCTGATTTACTTGATGATAACGAAGTGGTTAGTACAGCAGAAGATACCTCGGTTTCAGGCAATGTCTTGGACAACGCGACCAGCACCGATGCGCCTCTGTCGGTAACCGGCTTTACTATTGCTGGTGTGACTTATGCCATTGGCTCTACGGCGGTCTTAGCCGAAGGTGAGTTAACCTTAAATGCCGATGGCAGTTACAGCTTTGTGCCCAATGCTGATTACAACGGTCCAGTGCCGGTGATCAGCTATACCGTGGTAGACGCTGTCGGTGATGTTAATAATTCAACGTTGACTATCTCAGTGACACCGGTGTCGGATTTAGTTGATGATAATGAAGTGGTCAGTGTCGCTGAAGACGGGCTATTAAATGGCAATGTCTTGGACAACGCGACCAGCACCGATGCGCCTCTGTCGGTGACCGGCTTTACTATTGCTGGTGTGACTTATGCCATTGGCTCTACGGCGGTCTTAGCCGAAGGTGAGTTAACCTTAAATGCCGATGGCAGTTACAGCTTTGTGCCCAATGCTGATTACAACGGTCCAGTGCCGGTGATCAGCTATACCGTGGTAGACGCTGTCGGTGATGTTAATAATTCAACGTTGACTATCTCAGTGACACCTGTGTCGGATTTAGTTGATGATAATGAAGTGGTTAGTACAGCAGAAGATACCCCGATTTCAGGCAATGTCTTGGACAACGCGACCAGTACCGATGCGCCTCTGTCGGTAACCGGCTTTACTATTGCTGGTGTGACTTATGCCATTGGCTCTACGGCGGTCTTAGCCGAAGGTGAGTTAACCTTAAATGCCGATGGCAGTTACAGCTTTGTGCCCAATGCTGATTACAACGGTCCAGTGCCGGTTGTGACGTATACCGTGGTAGACGCTGTTGGTGATGTTAATAATTCAACGTTGACTATCTCAGTGACGCCAGTTAATGATGCTCCACTAGCAACCGATGATAGTTTTTCTGTTGAAGAAGGAGGTATCGTAACGGGTAATATTATCAGCCATGATGATGGCGATGGCGCTTCAGATCATGATGGTGGCGATGGTTCGATATTATTAATAACGCAAATTAATGGAATAGACCTAGTATTTGATGTTGATGGTAATGCAACAGTAAGTATTGATGGTGGCATTTTAATTATTAATGCTCAAGGTGATTTTACATATGAGAATAGCGAAGGTTTTGTTATTGGCTCTGGTTACCCAAGTTTTGACTACACCTTAAGTGATGGAACAGATATTGATATTGCTACAGTGACTATCACTGTAGATGATACTTCACCTGTTGCGGTAGATGATAATAATTATATTTCATATTACGACAATAACGGATTAAGTATTGGGCGTGGAGTTCAAGGCAATATTATTAATCGTGCTAGCTCTGGTGATAGATCTGATTCATCCGCCGACGGTACTATCATCTTGACACAAATCGAATATGCTGGGCAGGTGTATGCATTTGATGCAAGCCATACGTCTTTCACTATAGTGACTGATTTCGGTACGCTAGTCATTAATGATTCCGGCGCTTATATCTTTAGAATACCATCAGGTATAGACATCAATACTTTTCCTCCAATGCTAGAATTTACTTATACTATTCAGGATGGAGATACGCTGAATCCTGAAACTGATGATGCAACATTAACGATAAACCTCAATCATAGAGCGTCAAGCAATAGTCTAGAAGACTCTACATCATCTGATGGTGAGCTTATTGATTTATCTTATAGCGAACAAAGTGCCGATGTAATGTCCAATCCGGAGTTAACATTAGCCCAGACAAATTATCAGTCAGTAATTGAGTACGACTTAAGTGATTTATTAGTCGAAGAAAATAATATCAGCTTTGAAGAGTCTATAGCAACTGCGGAAGGCCCAGAAAGCAGTGCGTTAAATTTAGGTAAGGGCAACGAAAATATAGATTTTCCGGTTGATGATTTACTGACAGCTGAGAATGTAGAACCCATAAAAGGGGAATTTGATATTGTACCCATCGTAACTAATGGTTTCTTAGATGAAGGTGCAATACTCATTAGTGATGCTGCCCCAGAGAATACACCATTACCAATTGATCTTGACTCTACGGATACTTTATAATTAAGTAGAGAATATTTGTAAATGATTACAATGGCCTAATGATATAGTATGTAAATATATCATTAGGCTATCGGTTTGTATTAAAGGATCAAATAATTCGTGCAATCAACTGTATCACCATCAAGTCAATGGAAAATTCACGCTTCGCAAAAGTTAAGTGCCGATCCGTTATTAGATAGCCTTGTGCTACTTACTGAGCATTTTGGTAATCCATGTTCTGCTGATGCACTTTCCGCTGGTTTGCCCCTGACAAGTACAAATTTAACACCTGAGCTTTTACCGCAAGCAGCCTCACGTGCTGGTTTGAGTGCTAAATTAGTGCGTAAAGGTTTGAATGAATTACCTTCAATGCTACTTCCTTGCATTCTGATGCTAAAAAATAAAAAAGCTTTAGTCTTACAAGAACTGGATATTGAAAAAAATGAAGCGATTGTTTCTCTGCCTGAAACGGGCGGAAAAGCACAACTAACTATTGAAGAATTAGAATCAAACTTTGTTGGTTATTTATTTCTAATTAAACAGCAATACAGAGGTGATAGAAACTTTGACGTCCATATCGATAATAGCAATGAGCATTGGTTATGGCAAAAAATTAAAAATACATCATCAATTTACCGAGACGTAATTATTGCATCAGTGATGGTAAACTTATTTGCGTTAGTTTCACCACTTTTTATCATGAACATCTATGACAAAGTAGTGCCAAATTTAGCCTTTGAATCCCTTTGGGTTTTAGCTATAGGCGCAACAGTTGCTTATATATTTGATTTGGTTTTAAAACAATTACGTGCTTATTTGATTGATGTTGCAGGAAAGAAAATTGATATTGAAGTATCTTCAAAACTGTTTGCCAAAGTCATTGGGGCTCCACTTGAAAAACGCTCATTAAGTGTTGGAGGTATGGCCAAACAACTCAGCGAATTTGATAATATCAGAGAATTTTTGTCTTCAGCGACAATAAGTGCATTGGTTGACTTACCCTTCGCTATTCTTTTCATGTTATGTATTTGGTTAGTTGCAGGTGATCTGGTGATGTTTCCACTGATTGCTTCAGTATTGATTATAGGTTATACCTTGTTAAATCAATCTAAATTGCGTAAAGCTATTGATGAAAGTAATCGCTTTTCTAGTCTCCGACATGGGCACCTAATTGAATGTTTAAGCTCTTTAGAGTCCATTAAAGCTAATGGTGCTGAAGGTGTTGTGCAAAATGCATGGCAACAAATGATTGGGCATACAGCAACTTGGTTACTTAAATCTAAAATGATCACTAATTCAGTGCTAAATTTTGCCAGCTTTATTGTGCAAATATCTGTCATTGCTGTTGTAGTGTTGGGAGTTTATCGAGTATCAGAAAACTTAATTTCGATGGGCGGAATTATTGCAGCAGTGATGTTAACCGGTAGAGCGATATCTCCTATTGCCAAACTTGCAGGCCTAATGACTCGCTCCAATCAAACATTAAGTGCATTAAAACAACTTGATACCTTAATGGCGCAAGAAGGTGAATTTGAAGATAAAGCGCATTTGGTTAGCCGTACGACGCTTTCGGGCAGTATCAATGCTGATAACATTAGTTTTACTTACCCCAATAGCGATCAGCGCTCTTTACAATCAATATCATTAAACATTAAAGCGGGAGAAAAAATAGCGATTGTTGGCCATAATGGCTCAGGTAAGACTACCTTGGCAAAATTACTGTTGGGTCTATATCAACCGACGAAAGGCACCATACAATTTGACGGTTTGAATCATCACCAAATACATCCAAGTGATTTACGCCGCAATGTCGGTTATTTACCGCAAGACATAACATTATTTCATGGCACTATTCGTGATAATATTCTTTTTGGTACTCGACAAGTAACAGAATATCAACTGATCAGAGCTGTACAGCTTTCAGGTGTCAATGTATTTACTGACAATGATAGCCAAGGACTCGATCAACAAGTAGGAGAAAGTGGCAGTTCATTATCTCGCGGTCAAAGACAATCGATTGTTTTAGCAAGAGCGATACTTAACTCACCACAAATTTTATTATTAGATGAACCAACAGCAAGCCTCGATGCTCGGGCGGAAAAACAATTTATTCAATCGATCAATGCGACAGCCCAAAATCGAACCATGTTACTCATTACTCATAAAATGGATCTATTAAAGTTAGTTGACCGTATACTTGTTTTGGATAAAGGAAAACTAATCATAGATGGCCCCAAAGATGCGGTAATAACGCAATTAAAAGCCGGTAAATTTAATCAAGAGTCAAATTCATGAAAGTTAGTCAACAAGATTTAGAAATGGCTGATGATGTTTATGGCGCGATGTTAACTGAGGTGCCAAGTTTACATCGCTTAACAATTTGGGCAATGGCCACTTTAATTTGTAGTTTTTTGATTTGGGCATACTTTTCAGCATTACAGCAAGTCACTTCAGGTACAGGCAAAGTTATCCCTTCAACACAAGTGCAAATTATTCAAAGTCTAGATGGCGGTGTATTACAAAAACTTTTTGTACAAGAAGGTATGCAGGTTAAGAAAAACCAGCCAATAGCCAGTATCGATGACACGCGTTTTCGATCAGACTTTGCTGAGCAAAAGCAAGAAGTCGATAGCTTAAGAGCTAATGTTATTCGTCTTAGAGCTGAACTATCGAGTATTTTAATTGGTAATAATACCCAATGGCAGCGACAAATAGAAATTAATAAAAACATTCCAGTTTATCCGAAAGACTTAGAGCAGAATGCGCAATTGATGGTGGCAAGACAAAAAGAAGAGTACTCGGAAAGGCTTGATAATTTAATTAATCAACTCGCTATTCAAGAGCAAAAAATCCAGCAAAGAGAGCAAGAAGTTGCAGAACTAAATTCAAAAATTAGCACACTACAAATTAGTTATAAAATAGCCAATAAAGAACTTGATTTGACTAAACCGTTAGCCGAAAAAAATATAGTTTCCAAGATTGAACTTTATAAATTAGAACGGAGTGTAAATGATCTTAAAGGCGAGTTAAGTGCTGTTCGATTGCTATCTCCTAAGTTAAAATCAGCTTTACAAGAGTCGATATTAAATCGACGAGAAACCGTACTGGTTTACAGAGCGGAAACCAGAGCTGAGCTGAATGAATTACAGAACAAATTATCGCGAATTAATGAGTCACAAGTCGGTGCACAAGATAAGGTTACTAAAGCTCTCATATTATCCCCTGTTGTAGGAACAATTAAAACAATAAAAATAAATACCTTAGGCGGGGTTATAAAACCTGGTGAAACAATAGCTGAAATTGTTCCGACAGAAGACAAACTGATGATTGAAGCAAAAATAAAACCGCGTGATATTGGTTTTATTTACCCAGGTCTACCTGCGGTTGTTAAAATTACAGCTTATGATTTTGCCCGTTATGGTGGCTTAACGGGTAAAGTAGAACATATAAGCGCAGATACTACGCTCGATGAAGACGGTAACAGTTTTTATCTGATAAGGGTTCGTACACAAGCATCGAGCATTAAAAATAAGCAAGGGGACGAAATGCCCATTATTCCTGGCATGTTAACACAGGTTGATGTTATCACAGGTGAACGAACCATTTTGGAGTATATCTTAAATCCTATATTACGGGCCAATGAAGCAGCATTAAGGGAGCGATAGCGCTTAATTAATAATTAATAATAAGACAAGTATGGAATATTTATGAATAGCCTTATGTTTATTTTAAACAAAAAAACAATGCTGAGTGTATTAGCTTTATCCTCATTGTACTCTGTTAACCTCAATGCGCAGAGTTTAGAACAAGCCGTTGCCAGTGCCCTTGATAGCCATCCTGACATTCGCCAATCTTTTGCTCGTTTTAAAGCAAAGGAAGAAGATGTTAATCGAGCCTCTGCAGGTTATTTACCGACTATTGATCTAACCGCAGGCTATGGATATGAGTATACAGATACCCCCGCGAATAGAAGAACCTATGGTGATGGAAAAACAGAATTAGCCCGTGGTGAATTTGGTATCAGTATAAAACAAATATTGTTTGACGGTATGTATACCAGCAGTGAGGTAAACCGAACTCTATTCGAAGCAAGTGCAGAGCAATGGACATTAGTTGCTAATGCTGAAGATCTTGCGTTACAAGTAAGTAAAGCCTATTTGAACTATCTCAAAACAAACCAGTTGATTAAGCTATCAGAAAATAACATCGCATCGCATCAAGAAATTTATGAACAAATAAAAGAACGCACTGACTCAGGCTTAGGAAATATTGCCGATTTATCTCAAGTAACAGGGCGTTTAGCACGAGCACAATCAAATATGATATCCGCTCGTAATAATCATCTTGATGCCAGAACGCAATTTATCCGTTTAACCAACGTACAACCAGACAATCTTGTACTACCAGTACCAGATGCCGACATGTTACCAAAAGATAAAACAACGGGCTTAAATGTCGCGATTAAGTCTCATCCTGTGATCAAATCAGCACAACAAGATATTAAGGCCGCACGCTCATTTAAAAATGCAGTACAATCTAATTATTTTCCAAAATTATCACTAGAGTTAGCCGCTAATTCTGATAATGATATTGCCGGTGAAAGTGGTATTAATCGACTTGGAGCTGATGTTGGAGGTCATAGAAATGATGTCACCGCGATGGTGCGATTAAGATACAACTTCTACTCTGGCGGTAAAGATATCGCTAATGAACGTAGTGCAGCTTATAAAGTATCAGAAGCACAAGAAATTAATTATAGCGCTCATCGTCAAGTCACCGAAAGCTTCGGTTTAGCATGGAATGCTTTTGAAATGTTAGCATTACAAAAAAAATATATTAAACAACATGTTATTACAGCAAAAGATACCCAGGTAGCCTATAAACAGCAGTTTAACATTGGTCAACGAAATCTACTCGACTTGCTTGATACAGAAAACGAACTGTTTCAAGCACGTAAAGATTATTTAGATGCCAGTTTTAACGAATTAAGTGCAAGGTATCGTTTATTAAATGCTACCGGGCAGTTACTTGATTCCTTAAGAGTAACACGTTCATCAGCTTGGAAAGGCGAACATGAATATGGGCAAGGAGCATATCATGACTAATTTACCATTGATCCACTTTATACCGAGGTCAAAATATTTACCTATTCTGTTCAGTGCAATGTTTATTATTGGTTGTGCTGATACTCATATCGTGACATTAAATGCACCTGTTGAGCAATTACATAACTTACATGATTATGATAGTGATGGTGTTATTAAAGTGCGTGATAAATGTGCTGAAACCATCTTTGGTGCAAGCATTGATAATTATGGTTGTGGTATAAAAAGCACTAAAATTACCGCTTTTGAAGTCGACATTAAGTTTGCTAACAATTCTGCGGTGATCCCAAGTTCTGCTTATGCAGAGATAGAAAAATTAGCTAAAATCCTAGACGAACATCAAGAAGTACATGTGTTAATTGAAGGGCATAGTAGTAAAGTAGGCAGTGCCTTGTTCAATAAAGCTTTGTCTGATGAGCGTGCGAAAGCCGTTGCTTATGTTTTGATAAATGACTTTAATATTGATAAAAATCGTATTTCTTCAATTGGTTATGGTTCTGAGCGTTTGAAAGAAACAGAAAACAGTGAATACGCCCATGCTGAAAATCGTCGCATCATAGCTGATTTACTGTATACGCAAAATGTTGATGAACTTAAATGGACTATTTATACGGTAGATGAAGTCAATTAACCTTTAATGAGTAATATAAAAGCAAAAGCTACCTTCAGGTGGAGATTACCCGGCCAGATACTTCTGATAACATTGTTGTGCTCGTCGGATATTTTTGCTCAAGCAACGCCAGCCCTCGATGAAAACAAAATCGTCGCATCATTAGAAGAAAACTACGGTAAGAGAGCAGGTAAAAGAGGGCAAGCTTGGTTTAAGTTAATGCGAAAAAATACTGATAAATCCACGCAAGAAAATTTAACTAAAGTAAATCAATTCTTTAATATGTTTAGGTTTATTGAAGATAGCAAACTCTGGGGCGTGAGTAATTATTGGGCAACGCCTATTGAGTTTATTGGTGTCAATGGCGGAGATTGTGAAGATTACTCTATTGCCAAGTACTTCACCTTATTAGAACTTGGTATACCAGATGAAAAAATGAGGATCACTATGGTCAAAGCGGTACAACTTAATCAATACCATATGGTGCTAGCGTACTACGAAACGCCTAGTGCTATGCCATTAATTTTAGACAATCTCGATGGTAATATTAAACCAGCAAGTGAGCGTAACGATTTGATCCCTATCTATAGTTTTAATGCAAGTCAGCTTTGGTTAAATAAAGAAAAAGGTCGTGGGATCCTTAGCGGAAAATCTTCACGACTTAAGCTTTGGCAAGACTTAAGACAGCGTTTGTCGACTGCCAAACTGAAACAACCTAAGCTAAAAATGGAGTTTTAAGAATATGACCCTCTCTAGAGAAATAAACTCATTACTATTTGGACTTTTTTTATTAGTAATGTCGAGTTTAGTTTATTTTCAATTTGCACAAACCCGTGATTTTATGAATCAGCAAATGGCATCTGATTTAAATAACACAATGACATCGTTAGGATTAATGCTGAAACCACATATAGAAACTGGTGATATGGCTACCGCTGAAACCTTAGTTAATGTTATTTTTGAAGGTGGATTTTATCGCAAAGTTACTCTGAAATGGTTGGTTGATGGTAAAGAACAAATTTGGGAAAATCCTGTCGTTATTCAAGGAGTGCCTCAATGGTTTATTAATCTAGATTTATTCGAAGAGCAATCTAGGCAAAGTTTAATCACCTCTGGTTGGATGCAACTGGCAACATTGGAAGTTGCAGGACACCCTGCACTCGGCTATCGAGAATTATGGCGAGTGATGAATGATACGATAATGGTATTATCATTACTTTTTATCAGCTCAATTATTATTCTTAGAATTCGATTAAACCGTATCTTAAAACCTTTACATAAAGTTGCGCTGCAAGCGAAAGAAATAGCACAACGTAAATTTGGACATGATATTGAGCTGCCAAAAACCACGGAATTAAGAGATGTTGTCGGTGCTATAAACTCGATGTCAAGACAACTAAAACAGATATTTACTAGGTTAGATGAAGAAGTACATGAATTAAAAGAAGATAAATTTATTGATCAAGTTTCTACTTTACCTAACCGTCAATACTTATCTGGGCAAATTAATAACTGGTTAAATGAACCAGGTTTTGGTGGCCTTATTTTAGCGAAATTTGACTGGCTTGATGACATTCACAGCAAATATGGTTACCAAGGTCGTGATGAGATCATCCGAGTGTTATCTAATAGAATGACCGCAGAATTACCTGAGATTGCTGAAAGTATTATCGCGCGTATTTCCAACGCTGAATTTGCCTTTTTGATCACTAAAGCAGAACATCATAAAATTGGCCTTTATTTACAATCATTAATTAGAATAGTTAATCAGGAACTTATAAAAGCCGGTTGCCCAGCAAATACTGGTTTTGCTTTGGGGGTGAGTCAGCGAATCGACAACATGAACAGTTCTGATTTATTATCACAGTCAGATAACGCCTTACAACAAGCACAGCGAGAACATAAAATAAGTCATTGGATTGATGCCGATCAACCACAAAAATATAGTCGTGAACAATGGCGTAGTAAACTTGTTGATGCTATTCATAACAACCATTTTCTTTTTCAATGGCAAGCCATTTTAAGTATGAACAGCAAAAGGGTGTTACAACGTGAAATATATTGTCGTTTAAATATTGATGATCAAATTGTTACAGCGTCTGAATTTATGCCTTTTATTGAGTTGTTATCCTTAGGTTCACAGCTTGATCGCTGTTTATTGAACACTATAGAACAAAAAGAAATTCTTGCATTAGCTAAAGAAGGTGTAGCGATAAACTTAACGCATGACAGTCTCCAAGATCCTGAATTTATTCATTGGCTAGGTGATTTCTTAAAGCGCTCTGCATATGCAGAACGAATTTTATTTGAAATTCCAGAGTCTGCGGCAATAAGTTCGTTTGAACATTGCTATCAATTAGCCGAAATAGTTCGCTCGGCAGGTGCCAAAATGGGTATTGATCAATGTGGTCGTCAAATTGGCTCTTTGGAATATTTACAAAAACTACAGCCGAATTATATTAAATTAGATCAGTCCTTTGCTTACTATGAAAAATTAAATCAAAGCAAAGAATTATGTCGGGCATTATTAAATGTTGCGAAAGGTTTAAAAATTGAAGTGATAATTACGGGTATAGAAGATAAAGAACAATTGGTGAATTTTAGTTCATTAAAAGCTGATGGTTATCAAGGCTACATTTCACCAGTTGAAGATGTTTAAGTAACACATAGGGGGCGGATGATTTTGTTGTAACCCCCCATAAGGTTTAAATTTATAATCCTTCCAAATATGATGAATTTTAGTTATAAAAAAGCCAGTTAATTTACTGGCTTTTTAGGTGTTTTAGCTGACACACTTTAAATATCTGGGAAAAGATTTATAACAAACTATCCAAAGTTAATTCCATCATATCTTTAAAGGTTGTTTCGCGTTCATCTGCAGTTGTTTGCTCTCCGGTTTTGATATGATCGCTTACAGTAAGTACCGTTAATGCTTTTTTACCATATTCGGCAGCAACACCGTATAAACCTGCTGCTTCCATTTCAACCGCTAGAATGCCGTATTTTTCCATTAAGGCAAACATTTCGGCTTGTGGTGTGTAAAATAAATCCGCAGTAAAAATATTACCTACGCGAATTTTTTTGCCGGTTTTTTCTGCAGTTTTTACTACTTTATGTAGCAAGTCAAAATCAGCGGTGGCGGCAAAATCATAACCATTTAAGCGTGAGCGGTTAACGTTTGAGTCTGTGCTTGCTGCCATACCAATAATAATATCACGTACTTTTATATCATCACGTACTGCGCCACAAGAGCCAATACGAATAATACTTTCTACGCTATAATCTTTATATAGTTCAGTTGCGTAGATTGAAATAGAGGGGACGCCCATTCCTGAGCCCATTACCGAAACAGGCTTACCTTTGTAGGTACCGGTATAGCCAAACATATTACGTACGCGTGTGACACACTTTGCGTCATCAAGAAAATTTTCGGCAATATATTTTGCGCGTAATGGATCGCCTGGCATAAGTACCGTTTTGGCGAAATCGCCGTCGTTTGCTTCTATGTGTGCTGTTGCCATGAGTGTTAACCTTTGTTAATGGTGTTTCAATCACAGTAAGTTTCTAGCCATTGCTGATATTTGATATTATGCAGCCGCTATCAAGGGTGTTTTACTGATATGTCTTTTAAATATTTAAAGTCGAATTCTAACTGAAAAAGCGTTCGATGATCCAGTGATAACCTACACTACCGATATAAATGCCGAAAATTCCAGCAATACCTGATAAAACAGGCGGTGCAGGGATAGGCAATTTGAGTAATGAAAATACTAAACCGACAACGATACCTGTTATTGTCGCAATAATAACTTCAAACACGTGTTCTCCTAGTTGATTGTCAATCGCATATTTTAACCTGATATTAACAAGAGCAACAACGGGTACTAGCTGTTATTTAATACTTTCTGTTTTAATGCTGTTTTTTCACTGTTTGATAAAAAGGCCGCTTTCAAAGCATTTTCTTGTAACTGCTGTATATCTTTGTCGGTAAATCCTAGAGTATTGCGCGCTACAAGGTATTCATTTTTTAGTTCTATCCCTTGTACGCCAGGATCATCAGTATTTAAACAAACCAATAAACCTTTTGCTAAAAAGTGTTTAATTGGGTGTTGTGATAAGTCCTTTATAGTGCCGGTTTGAAAATTTGACGTTAAACAAGATTCAATCACAATATCATGCTTTTGCATATAATCCATTAGCTTCTCATCTTGATGACAAGCAACGCCATGGCCAATCCGTGTCGCGTGTAAGTGGTTTATTGCCTGCCAGATACTTTCAGGACCAGCAGCTTCACCGGCATGTACGGTAACATTGAGATCTGCTTGTCGAACTTGTTTAAAGTGTTCGACAAACATCTCACCAGGAAAGTTGTATTCATCGCCAGCTAAATCAATAGCAATCAAATGTTGTTTATGAGTCAGTAGGGCATCTAACTCAGCTTGGCACTTTTCAACGCCAAAAGTTCGGCTCAAAATACCAATTAGATTAATTTTAACATCATATATTTTACATGCAGCATTTACACCATCGACAACAGCGGCAACAACATCAGCAACCACTAGATTATTCTTCATGGCCATATAATAAGGCGAAAAGCGTAATTCGGCATAATGAATACCGGCGTTAAAGGCATCTTCAACATTTTCAAAAGCTATACGCTTACAATCATCTAGATTTTTAAGTACGGCAACGCCCCAATCAAGTTTACTGAGAAAAGCTAATAAGTCGCTTTCACTGCCTTGAATTTGTACATGAGGGATAAATGCTTGAAAATTAGTTTCTGGTAAAACAATGTTATGTTCATGTGCTAATGCCCAAATGGTTTCCGGGCGAATATTACCGTCTAAATGGCGGTGTAAATCAATTAATGGTAGGTGAGAATGCGTCATAGTTATTGGTAACCTATATGAATGTGTTTGATGAAAAATAGACAAAAGTATTATAGAACTAAACTGAGTTACTTTGCTTGCTTGTCGAATAAATTTATTATACTGCTTTTTTCGTATTTTAGGTTGCTATTAGCCGGAGAACACTGATAAATTATCTCTGGGACTAATCATCTAGGTGTCTAGACGTAAATATAAAATAGCATTTCAGTATAAAGAGAAATAATTATGGTTGAGCAAACCGACGACGTTCGTATTAATAAAATCAAAGAACTTTTACCTCCTATCGCGTTACTTGAGCGATTTCCTTCATCAGAACAAGCAACAAAGTCGGTGTTTGCTGGCAGAAATGCCATCAATAGAATTTTCAATAACCAAGATGACCGCTTACTGGTGGTCATTGGTCCTTGTTCGATACATGATCCTGAAGCGGCACTGGAATATGGTCAGCGCTTAGTTAAATTACGGGAAAATTATCAAGGCACTCTCGAAATTGTCATGCGTGTATATTTTGAAAAGCCAAGAACCACTGTTGGTTGGAAGGGACTGATTAACGACCCTTATATGGATAATAGCTTCAAACTTAACGACGGTTTACGTATCGGTCGTAAGTTATTACTGGATTTAAATAATCTAGGTTTACCTACCGCGGGTGAGTTTTTAGATATGATCACCCCGCAGTACATGGCTGACTTTATGTGTTGGGGCGCTATTGGCGCACGCACCACAGAAAGCCAAGTACACCGCGAGTTAGCGTCAGGTTTATCTTGTCCTGTCGGTTTTAAAAATGGTACCGACGGAACCATTAAAGTCGCGATAGATGCTATTGGCGCTGCCAGTGCTTCACATCATTTTCTCTCAGTCACAAAATACGGTCATTCTGCTATCGTGGAAACGACGGGTAATGAAGATTGTCATATTATTTTACGTGGCGGTAAAACCACAAATTATGATGCTGAAAGTGTTAACACCGTTACCGAACAATTAACTAAATCAGCCTTAAATACTAATATCATGATTGACTTTAGCCATGCTAATAGCAGTAAGAAATTTGCAAACCAAATGCTAGTTTGTCGTGATGTTTGCCAACAAATGGCCAATGGTAATCAAGATATTTTTGGTGTTATGGTGGAGAGTCATTTAGTTGAAGGCCGTCAAGATCTTGTTGAAGGTAAAGTACCTACTTATGGTCAAAGTATCACAGATGCTTGTATTGGTTGGCAAGATACTGAAACCTTATTAGCTGAACTGGCTCAGGCAGTCGTTCAGCGTCGAGAGAAGTCGTCATAGTTATTAACTGATAGTTGACATTAACATTGAGCTTAATATGAGAAAAATAGTAAAAGTAGCTAGAGTCTCTGCTTTTACTATTCTTAAACTTAGCTGACAGTCATGCTGTTTAAGTGAGGCTTTATACTACTTAGACTGAACTATTTAGCTGTTGCTTCAAGCAGACCATTTTAGACCTTATCTGAGTTGGTTTTTCTGCCAATAACCCCATTATTAAATATACAACTTCATTTATTGAGCAAAACTATTTTTAATGACTTGAGGTTAATTATACCAAGTCTATTAAGTTTGTTCCCACTCAGCGCTTACCGTCGTTTTGAGAACAACGATCATTTTGTGAATATAGTTATTCTATATGAAGGAAATGATCGGCGGTTATCGAACTGCTGGCAAGCTCCAGAAGGGTAGTTTTAAAAGGCTTACAGACCATGTTATTGATTTTGACAAGAGAATAACCATTACCTTCAATCAATGCCTTGCCTGCATGGATGTAGGTACAGAGGTTCAGTCTGGGACGGTAAGCTGTGCCGCTAAAGCTTTTAAATTTCACTGAGTGGGAAGAAACTTAGTAAAATTGGTATTATTACTCTTAATCAAATCACCATTTATCGCGAGAAAGTAACCACTCGTCGTTGTTTAGCGGTGATAATGTAAAGCAGTGTAAAGAACATTGTTTGCCTCAATGTCGAGTCATATTATAGTTAAGCAAAGCTCAGAATAAGTTATATACGTCAATGTCACGAGTTTTGCTCGTATCAACATTGCCTGTATGCAGGTTATTGATTTTTATCTAGAATAAAAAAGCGTAAGTTTGTCACTAATAACCCGTAATTAAGGACATAAACTTACCTTGATTTAGTCAAACTTATGATATTGATAAATAAAATGTATTAACACTTTAATAGTTTTTTAATTTTAGATTGTAATATAAGTTTTTTTTTTGCTTTTTTGCACGTCTATTATGCTGAGTTATGGCCTAATTAAAATGATGTTAATTGTATTTGTGAGGGAAGATTTTGAGAGTTCGTTCAAATAGAGCTATAAACGAGTTAGATAACGTAAGAAAATCTAGTCAAAGGTTAAGGAAAATAGCACCTATAAAATTCAATTCTATTGCTGTCGCTTTACTTACCGTCTTGCTCAGCGCTTGTAGTACACCCAGTGGTTTAGCCGACAATAAGGCAAAAAATACTATCGGGCGAAATATGCCCGCGCAATGGCAAGCACAACCAACACAATTTTCGACAGCAAGTGCAGTTTCAGACGGTTGGTTAAAAAGCTTTAATGATCAGGCTTTAGAGCAAATTATCGCACACGCATTAGGGCATAATTTTCAATTAAATGCCGATCGCCTTAATGTCCAACTTGCTAAAGAGCGCTTAAAAGTGACTACAGCAACAGATTTTCCTGAATTATCTCTGTCATTAGACAGTTCAAGGCGTAAACAAGTGGATGATAATACAACAAGTTATCAAAGCAGCGCTGATCTCAGTCTCGACTTACGTTATGAGCTGGATTTATGGGGTAAGTTGTCTGATCAGCAAAACCAGAGTCGATTGAATTACGCTGCAGCCCAAGCAAATTTTCAACAAAACCAACTCAATCTAGTGGCCAGTATTAGCCAAGCGTGGTTTGATTTAATCCAAGCTCAGCAACTACTTAATTTATATCAAGAACGTGCAGATAATTTGCAACATCATTTAGCCATGATCCAATCATCGTATCAACTGGGATTAAATGATGCGCTTGATGTATACCTAACTAAGAATACAGTTAATCAAGAGCTTGCGCGTGTTGCTGAGCAGCAACAAACACTTAAAGTTAGCAGTAGGGCACTTGAACTTCTGCTGGGTGACTATCCGCTAGCGAAAAAATTGAGTAAGCAACGTCTGCCATTAATTAATGATGAAATTAAACTTGGCTTACCTGCTCAACTATTAACTCGTCGTGCTGATATACAAGCAAATTGGTTAGAGCTTTTAGCCTTAGATGCCGGCTTAGCTGTCGCGCATAAGCAACGCTTTCCAAGTTTTAATTTAAATGCCAGTGTCAGTGATAACGGTGATCAACTCAGTAATCTACTTGATAGTGGTGCATTAGCCTGGTCACTCATTGGTAGTATAACAAGCCCTTTATTTAATGCAGGTCGTCTTGAATCGCTTGAACAACAAGCAAAACTAACGGTTGAACAAAAAGAGCAGCAATATTTACAACAGGTTTATCAAGCCTTTGCTGAAGTTGAAAATAGCATCAGTGAACGAGATTCTCTGAATCAACGTTATGCTTATTATTTAACCGCACAAGACAATGCTTTAGCGGCGGAAAAACTATCATTTGATCAATATCTACGTGGTTTAGTGACTTACACCACAGTGCTCGAATCGCAACGCCGCTCTTTTGACGCACAAACTATCGTGATCCAATTAACTAACCAGTTACTGCAAAATCGCATTGAAATTTACCGTGCTTTAGGTGGCAATTATCTTAATAACAGCTATCAAGCACAGCAACAGTCTAAGAGTGTAAAGAGCTTATTACCAGCATCGTTCACTCACCAAAAAAGCATGGATAAATGATGACAATAAAAATAAAAAAACTACTCCCTATTATGGTTTTATCTGCATTGGTATTCGCAGCGTATATTGTCAGCAGTAACCCACCAACAGCAAAACGCGGGCGACCAAGTGCTACACCACAATTGAGTGTGCAAGTGCAAAAATTAACCCGTAGCGATTTAGCGCTCACCATTGATAGCTATGGCACCATTCAACCGCGCACGCAAAGTAAGCTTTTACCGCAAGTTTCAGGGCAAATTATTAGTATTAGTCCAAAATTTCGTGCCGGTGGTTTTTTTGAGCAAGGTGATATTTTAGTACAATTAGATCAACGAGATTTACTCGCCGAAGTAAAAATTTCTCAAGCAAGTTTATTCAGCGCTAAACAAAACTTAAGTGAAGAGCAAGCGCGTGTTGAACAAGCAAAACAAGACTGGCAGCGTTTGGGAAATAGTGAACAAGCACCTGATCTTGTGTTGCGTAAGCCACAATTGTTAGCAGCACAAGCAACTGTTTTATCAGCACAAGCGAGTTTAGCGAAAGCTAAGCTTGCGCTTGAGCGTAGTGATATTGTTGCGCCATATACTGGCCGAATTTTAAATAAATCAGTCGATGTCGGGCAAGTAGTAAGTGTCGGCACTGAATTAGCTGAAATTTATGCGGTTGATTATGTTGAAATTCGCTTACCACTGAAAAATAAAGATCTACCTTACATGATATTACCTGAGAACAGCCGCTTTGAAGATGAAACTACTCAGGATCAACCAGCAGTAACTATATATTCCGATCTTGCTACTCGTCAAAGTTGGTTCGGTAAAGTGGTTCGAACTGAAGGTGCTTTTGATGAAGCATCACAACAGTTATTTGTTGTCGCCCAAATTGATGACCCTTATGGCAAAAATGATAGTGACAGCATGCCATTAAAAATTGGTCAATATGTCAGTGCAAAAATTGCTGGTAAGGTTATCAAAAAAGCGTTAACCATCCCTAATAGAGCTATTTATCAAGGTAGCTATGTTTATGTCGTTGAAGATAACTTATTAAAAAGAAAAAATATTACTATTGCATGGCAAAATGATGAAGTGGCGATGATCAAAACAGGCGTAGAGACAAATCAACTGTTGGTACTAACGCCACTAGGACAGGTAACCTCGGGCACTATTGTTAATGTTAGTAGTATTGATGGCCAAGATATTACCACTCAGAGTAAGCCTAAAAAGCGAATGAATCAAAGCAATAAAGCCGAAGGGAAAAACAAGGGGGCTGACAAGCGTAAGGATCGAGTTGAAAAAACTCAAGGAGCTGAGTCATGATAGCTTGGTTTGCAAAAAATCATGTCGCGGCGAACTTGTTGATGATAAGCATTTTATTGGCCGGTATATTTTCAGTAAAAAGCAGTATTCCATTAGAAGTTTTTCCTTCATTTGAATCAGAAATTGTCAATGTTACCGTAGTATTGCGGGGCTCAACACCTGAAGATGCTGAGCAAGGTGTTGCTATTCGTATTGAAGAAGCTGTGCAAGACTTACAAGGCATTGAAGAAATTACTAGCACTTCAGTTGAGGGGGCTGCAACGGTGCGTATTGAAGCTGACTCATCAACCGATGTTCGTGATTTACTCGCGGATATTAAAAGTCGAGTTGATGCCATCAACACCTTTCCAGTAGATGCAGAAAAACCGGTTATTGCTATCGCCCAGCGTATTCGTGATGTGATCTCAGTGACCATATCGTCTGAATATGGTGAAAAAGAAATACGCGAATTTGCTGAACAAGTTCGTGATGACTTATTGCGCTTACCGCAAGTAACACAAGTGGCACTTGATGCTGTGCGTGATTATGAAATAAGTATCGATGTTAATCAAAGCAAGCTTGAGCAATACCAACTAACCCTTGCTGAAATTTCCACCGCTATCAGTAACAGCTCTGTTGATATTTCAGCGGGTAACGTTCGTACTGACGGTGGTGATGTTTTAGTACGTAATATTGGTCAAGCTTATCGACGTGATGAATTTGAAAAAGTGGTGATCAAAACTAATACCGACGGTACTTTTCTATATTTAGAAGATATTGCGCAAGTGAATGATGGTTTTGAAGAAACACCTTTACGGGCGCGCTTTAATGGCCAACAAGGAGCACTAATTGATGTTTTTCGCATCGGCAATCAAAGTGCTATTGATGTCGCTGATGCGGTAAAAAACTATATTGATGAACGCCAAGACACCTTGCCACAAGGCTTTGTGTTAAGTTACTGGGATGATGATTCTGAGATTGTCAAAAGCCGTCTTAATACTTTGATCACTAATGCCCTACAGGGTGGCTTTTTAGTTTTATTATTACTGACCTTATTTTTACGTCCTTCAATTGCATTTTGGGTATCTATCGGTATTCCTGTGAGCTTTATGGGTGCGTTTATTGTTATGCCATTTTTTGATATTTCAATTAATATCATGAGTTTATTCGGTTTTATATTGGTACTTGGTATTGTTGTCGATGATGCCATAGTCACCGGTGAAAATATTTATCGTCATACCCAGACCGCCTCTAGTGGTCTTGAAGCCGCAATCAAAGGCACTGAAGAAGTGGCAACGCCGGTCACCTTTGGTATTTTGACTACGGTAGCCGCTTTCTTACCTTTAGCTTTTATCGAAGGGCAACGTGGAGCGTTATTTGCGCAAATTCCGGTAATTGTTATTCCAGTCCTGTTGTTTAGCTTAATAGAGTCCAAATTTGTTTTACCTTCACATTTAAAGTCATTACGTTTACGTAGCGAAAGCACTAAACAATCAAAGTTTAGCGTTTGGCAGCAAGGTTTCGCCGACGGTTTTGAAAATGCGATCTTAAAATATTACAAACCCTTATTAGCGTTGGCAATTAAAAATCGATTAACCACTATAGCGTTATTTGTTGGCGTGTTTATTTTGATCCTTGCGTTTATTATGAGTGGTTGGACACGCTTTGTGTTCTTTCCTCGTATAGCCAGTGAAACAGCCCGTGGCAATATTACGATGCCGGTAGGCACTAGCTTTGATGTGGTTGATGCCTACGTTGATAAAATGTCTAAAGCAGCAAAAATATTACAAGATAAATATCGTGATGAAAATGGTGAAAGTATTATCTTAAATACTTTAGCGATCACCAGCGAAGAGAAAGGTCGAGTGCGTTTTGAGATCGTACCAGCAGATGAAAATGACAGTGGTATCGGTACCGCACAATTAGTTAAAGAGTGGCGAGAGCTCATAGGTCCGCTGCCAGGTGCTGAAAGTGTTACCTTCAGGGCTGAACTTGGACGAGGTGGTGATCCTATCGATATTCAACTTTCAGCGACAGATTTAAAAACCCTAGAAAAAGTAGCGGAAGAAGTTAAAGCACGAATACGCACTTATCCAACGGCATTTGAAATCGCGGATAGTTTATCTAACGGTAAAGAAGAGTTACAAATAGAGCTCACGGCACAAGGTTACGCTATGGGTATGAGCAATGCTTGGGTAACTCGACAAGTCAGGGATGCTTATTTTGGTTCACAAATACAACGTATTCAGCGCGGACGTGATGATGTACGTGTGATGTTACGTTTTCCATTATCAGAACGGCAGTCGATTTCAAAACTCAATGATATGTTGATTAATACACCGACTGGCGGCAAAGTTCCTCTGTCACATGTGGCGACATTAAAACCGGGTAAAAGTGCTTCGGCCATTAAACGTATTGATCGCTATCGAACTGTTAATGTCACGGCTGATATTGATAAAAACACTACTAATATGACGATACTAAATGCCGATCTTAAACAATTTCTAACAGAATTAATGAACAAATACCCTGGGGTGTCGTATAGCCTTGAAGGTGAAGCACGAGAACAAGCCGATTCTTTTAGTAGCCTTGCATGGGGTTTGGTATTTGTGTTTTTCATTATTTATTGTTTGTTGGCGATACCATTTAAATCTTATGTACAGCCACTTATCGTAATGTCAGTGATCCCGTTCGGCGCTATTGGCGCGATTGTTGGCCACTGGATCATGGGTATGGATTTAACCATTATGAGCTTATTGGGCTTAATGGCCTTAATAGGGGTGGTGGTTAATGACAGTTTAGTTTTAGTGGATTTTATTAATGCTAAAGTACGTTTAGGAGAGAAAGCACATGATGCGGTATTAATGGCAGCTCAATCACGTTTTCGGCCTGTTATGTTGACCTCATTAACCACCTTTATTGGTTTAATGCCACTATTGTTTGAAAAAGCGACACAAGCACAGTTTTTAATACCTATGGCGGTTTCACTGGGTTTTGGTATTATCTTCGCAACGTTTATCACCTTGATACTGGTGCCAGTAAATTACTTACTGGTTGAAGACATGAAAAGCTTAACTTCTCGTAGTAAAGAAAAGTTAGTTAATCAGTTAAGTTAGCCAATACGTAACTTAGTTTAAATAATATTACTCAAGCGGATGACATTTTACTTTGTCATTCGCTTCACAATCGTTAAACTATCAAGAAAATACAACCACAGCATAAGGCTAAATCATGGCTGATAATAAAGCGCCAGAAGAAACCATATTTTCCAAAATTATTCGCCAAGAAATTCCAGCTCCGTTACTTTTTCAAGATGAACTCGTGACAGCATTTCGTGATATTACTCCACAAGCAAAAAGTCACATTTTAATTGTCCCTAACAAACTTATACCAACGGTTAATGATATCGAGCCAGAAGATGAGTTAACTATTGGCCGAATGTTCACAGTTGCAAAAAAATTGGCAAAAGCAGAGGGCATAGCTGAAAATGGTTATCGTTTGATCATGAACTGTAACCAAGATGGCGGCCAAGAAATTTATCATATTCATATGCATTTAGTGGGTGGTCAACCGCTAGGGCGAATGTTAGCGCCTAAGTAAGCTTTAATTTAGCGTAGATAATTTAACGCTGACAGTAATTAAGTTAATGATAATCAAATCTAACTTATAGCGTAAAATTCAGCTTTTACACTGTACATTTAAATAAATATTGTTAGTATGCATATCGAACCAAGGGGTGCCTGGAAATCGTTAACGATTTTTAATGGCTGAGATGCGAAGCGAACCCTTAGAACCTGAACCGGATAGTACCGGCGTAGGAATGGTTACGCTAATCGCCTATCATTCTGTAAAATTACACTTTGCTGTTAGCATAGCTGCAAGCAATGATAATTCTACAGTTTGTTACTGAGCAGCTCTCTAACTTCCCACATGCCGGATCCCATAACATATTCTTAATCGAATTTATGAGATCATAATGAACATTTCTAAATCTTCTATATCGATAGCAATTACAACAGCTTTAATATCTTTATCGAGCGTAGCTCAAAGCAACTCAGTGGATGACATTGAACGCATAACAGTCACTTCTAGTTTTAATAACCAACCTTTAGCGCAAGCTCCAACCAGTGTGGCTATTATTGGTGAACAACAAATTAACGATCAAGCAATTCAACATTTTGAAGAATTAATTAATAGTGTTGCCAACTTAAACTTTTCTGGCGGAACTTCTCGTCCAAAATACTTACAAATCCGCGGTGTCGGGGAGCGTTCAGAATATCGTGGTGCGCCAAATTCATCTGTTGGTTTTATCGTTGATGATATTAACCTCTCCGGTTTGGGAATGGCTGCGTCAATGTACGACGTGCAGCAAGTTGAAGTCTTAAGAGGGCCACAAGGTGCTCGATATGGCGCCAACGCACTGGCGGGACTGATATATATCAAATCAAACGATCCTACTCAAACACCAGAGCATGGTTTTAAAGCCACAGCAGGTAATGACGATTTATTTAACCTAGCGGGTTATAGCGCTGGTGCCATTACTGACAAGCTGAGTTATCGAGTTTCAGTAGAGCAGCATCAACAAAATGGCTATCGAGATAACGTTTATCTTAATAAAGATGATACCAATGCAATTGATGAGTTCTCTGGTAAGTTTAAACTGCGTTACATTGCCAGTGATGATCTTAATATCGATTTTACCTATCTATTTGCTGATAACGACAATGGTTTTGATGCCTGGACACTCGATAATAATGGCTTTGATACCACTACTGACGATCCTGGTGTTGATAAACAAAAATCTCACGGTGCAGCGTTAAAGTTTAGTTATAACGGTTTATCTTTTGCTAGCTTTGATGCTATCACTAGTTACACCACGACTGAACATCAACACGGTTATGACGGTGACTGGGCTAATGATGATTACTGGGCTAGTAAGTCGTGTATCGATGACGATGTTGCTGCTCCTTGTGAATATAACTATCTCTGGAACAAAACGGCAAAAAGAGATGTATGGTCGCAAGAATTTAGGTTGACCTCAAATGAATCGTCTCGTATTTTTGATAATACAACAGCATGGCTGGTAGGCGCTTATATCAGTGAGCTTGATGAAAGTAACGATTTAGACTCGTCATATAATGGTTGGCCAGATGAGGTTGTTGACTCTGAATACTCAGCCAGTAACTATGCTGTATTCACTCAACTAGATAGTATTTTATCTTATGGGCATCAGCTGTCTGTAGGTTTACGTATTGAAAATCGCTCAGCAGACTATTCAGATAGCGTGGGTGACAAGTTTGACCCTTCTGAAACTATGTGGGGTGGTCATATTGCTTTAAGTAAAGCGATAAACAGCGAACAATCTGCTTATATCCGTATCGCGCAAGGCTATAAAGCGGGAGGCTTTAATATGGGCTTACCAGCGCAATTAAGCCAATATAAAGAATTTGATACAGAAACTTTGGTTAACTACGAGTTTGGTGTGCAATCAACTTTATTAGAAAATACCTTAAGCAGTCGTCTAGCGGTATTTTATATGGACCGTAAAGACCAACAAGTTAACGCTTCTCAACAAAATCCAGATAAGCCTCAGCAGTTTACTATTTACACAGCTAATGCGACAAGCTCAAGCAGCTATGGTTTAGAGCTTGAACTAAAATACCAAGTTAGCAATAATTTATCGATTGATTCTACTATCGGCTATTTAAAAGCAACTTATGATGACTATGCTTATCAAGATAAGTATGGCGCAAATATCGATATCTCAGGTCGAGAGCTTGCACATGCACCTAACTATACTTTTAGTTTGGGTGCCACTTATCGTAATGATGACGGTCTGATGGCAAATATAAACTGGACAGGTAAAGACGAATTTTATTTCTCAGATAGTCACAGTGAAAAGGCGGCAAGTTCAAACTTACTGAATGCTAAAATAGCTTATGAATTTTCTGATTGGTCCGTTTCACTTTGGGCGAGAAACTTAACTGATGAAAAAGTAGCAACGCGCGGCTTTTTCTTTGGTAATGAACCTGACCTAGACTGGACTGCAAAGAAATATGTCCGTTACGGCGCGCCAAGACAAGTTGGTGTAACCGTAGATTATAATTTTTAATTTGCTAAGTTAAGCCATAACTTAACGTATTTAGTGAACTTATTTTAAATTAAAAATGTGTGTTTTGTTGAACGCTGGCCTCAGCAAAGCACGCTAAATGATTAAGAGCAATGTGAAGGAAAGAGTAAAACCATGAAAGTATCAATTGAAATTAGTCTATATCCGCTTGCAGAAGAAAAATTTAAAACTGAAATTTGGACCTTTATTAAACGTTTACGCTTGGTTGAAGGACTGAATGTAATTACCAATGGCATGAGTACACAAGTATTTGGCGACTACGACTTGGCCACTAACCATGTTATGGCGGAAATTAAACATGTTCATCAAACACTTAATGCTGCAGTATTTGTTTGTAAGTTTATTGGTGGTGACCGATCTGTTGTTGAAGCCGAGTCATAATGGCAAGTTCCATCAGTGCAGCCAATGAAATAGTAAATTATTTTACCACCTTGCCAATATTAGAGCTGATTGCTGTTGCAGCATCTTTGTTGTATGTGCTGCTGGCAGCAAAAGGCAATATATGGTGTTGGCCCGCGGCTATCTTGAGCACTGTGTTATATACCGTCATTTTCTATGATGTCTATTTATTGATGGACAGTGCTTTACAACTCTATTATTTATTGATGGCGGTGTATGGTTGGTTTTGTTGGCAGAAAAATATCAAAAGTAAAAAAAACACCGCTAAAGCACTGCTTTATAGCCAATGGACGATACAACGACATAGCAGCATTATTCTAGCTTTAACGCTACTATCTTTAGCTTTAGGCTGGTTAATAGCAAACTATACACCGGCACATTTCCCTTATCTTGATAGTGCAACAACCGTTTTTGCGGTATTTGCTACCTATTTAGTGACGCAAAAAGTACTAGAGAATTGGTTATATTTCATTGTCATTGATTTTGTTTCAATTTATCTCTATATCGAAAAATCACTTGTGCCTACGGCAGCACTATTTAGCGTTTATGTTGTGCTGGCGGGTTATGGTTATTGGCAATGGCGTAAGCAATATAAATTACAATTTAACCAAGATCAGTCTGAACTCTATAGTCGCCATTCTGTGACCGGATAAGTGGCAGCTTTAGTTTAATTTAATCGAGTTTGACAGGAAATTGTTTTGAGCCTTGACCATGAGAATATGCCGATATTAGATGAAACGCACAAAAAACTCGCGCTAGAGCTATGCCAGTTACCTTGCTTTAATTCACTAACAATCGATAACATTGCTGTTATTGACGTAGGATTAAGCCAATCCTGCTTTCAAGTTGATGATACAAACCAGCGCTATTTTGCCAAATATCTCACTGGTAGCTATGTTGAAACCACGGCTAGTCAGATAGCTGCATTTTATGGCATTGCACCCAAGGTAGTTTATGCCGGTAATAACTGGTTAGTTACTGAATTTAAAGTTGCTCAGGAGCTTAATACAGCTGACTTATCTGAAAATGAAAAGATAACACTCATGCTCACCATGTTAGCTCAATGTCATCAAATTGATGAGCACAGTGATAGTCAGCATCACAATGAGCAACTTGATAGCGTCTTTTATAAAGCAAGTCATTTGACTTTCAACTCAGCAGTTAGCTCGGCAGGGGCTACGTCACTCAAGCCGATAAGAAAGCAGAAAGATAAGTTATCAGCCTTACCTAAACTTAATGTTACAGCAGTGATAGATGATTTATTGCAGCAGCTTGAACTCAGCGACCAGCAAAACCAACAACTGAAACAGCTATCTAAAAAATTAATGCAAAACCTTAACAAAGCTAATGAGCAAGCGGGTAATATCAGGCAAGTATTTTGTCATGGTGACGCTAATTTTAGTAATGTTTTGCTCGTTAAAAATAACCTTAGTTCACCCAATACTCATGACTATTTATTGGTGGATTTTGAATGTGCTTGTATTGCACCTATCGAATATGATTTAGCAATGATGATGGCGGTAAACGGCATTGAAGCCAATAAAATTGAGATCATTTATCAGCTTTATCTGCAGGGATTAACCGCGTTAAATAAACAGGGGAATGCCCATGAAATTGTCGACAATTCTTCCGTTGAGCTGATGAATGTTAAGAGCTTATCATCTAAGTTGGTTACGTGTTACTATGACTTGTCTATTTTAATCAATGGCTTATGGTACTTTGTAGCGTATCAGTCTCGACAGCAACTAAAATACAAAAACTTGGCACTTAAGCAACTGCAGCTGCTGGCAAAAAGCTATCCTGAGTTATACCAATTCTAATAAGTTTCTTCCCACTCAGTGAAATGAGATAAGGTGCCTAGATCCTACGACTAGTGGTAGTGCTAGAATAGCGTGCTTAGCGCATAATTAACCTAAGATTATTAAATGGTTATATTGTGTGAATTGGAAAGAGTTTATTGAAAACAGAAATCGCTTATTTTGGTTGGTACATACTGCTGGCTGGTGTGGTTTTGCCTTGGTGCATTACTTAGGTTCTTTACTGCACGATTTACGTGATATTTTTCTGATCATCATTTTACTAAATGCCTACGCTGGTTGGCTATTCACCGTACCGCTAAGATATATTTATCGCCGTATTTGGAATTTTACCCCGTTAAAAATTGCCATTGTGGTTATATTAACTTCCTATTGCACCGGCGTGTTATGGCAAGTAGTTAAAAATATCAATTATTGGGAAATATATAAACATGGCTACCGACCTGATTTTTGGTTGTTTTATACAAAAAATAGCCTGTTATCATTCTTCATTATTTTAAGTTGGAGCGGCCTATATTTTGGTACTAAATATTACCAAATGCTGCAAAAAGAAAAACAAAATGTCTTACGTGCGAATACTGTTGCTCATCAAGCGCAGCTAAAAATGTTGCGTTATCAACTTAACCCGCATTTTTTGTTCAATACCTTGAACGCAATTTCAACTTTAATCTTAGTAAAAGAGAATAAAACCGCGAATGCTATGGTAACTAAATTAAGTGAGTTTTTACGTTACTCTTTAGATAAAGACCCAATGAAGCGGGTAACACTGAACAGTGAGTTGCAGGCATTAAGGCTTTATTTAGATATAGAGCAAGTGCGCTTTGAAGAACGTTTACAGGTTAATTTTGATATTGCTGGCGATTGTAAATTGGCATTAGTGCCTAGCATGATCTTGCAGCCGTTAGCTGAAAATGCTATTAAACATGCGGTAGCGGTACAAGAACAAGGCGGAGAAATTAAGGTTGCTGTCTATCGTTTTGCAAATGATTTACTAATTGAATTATCGGATAATGGCCCCGGCGCAGAAATTAAAAATGGTAATTTATTTCGTGAAAATGGTGTTGGTTTAGTCAATACCCGTGAACGCTTGCAAGCATTATATCAGAATGATTTTTCTTTAGTTGTTGCCAACAATGTACCAACTGGTGTTAAAATCAGTATACGAATTCCCTATGAAGTTGGCCATCCAGTATGAGCAAGCAGCTCTCTACCATTATTGTTGATGATGAACCCTTAGCAAGAAAAGGCCTTGCGGTGCGTTTGGAAGATCATAAAGATATCGACATTATTGCGCAGTGCACCAATGGTCGAGAAGCCGTTGAAGCTGTAAGGGCTTATCAACCGGATCTGATGTTTCTTGATATTCAAATGCCAGGCTTAAACGGTTTTGAAGTTGTTGAGGCGATTATCGAGCAGGGCTTATCATTGCCTATGGTGGTATTTGTTAGCGCTTTTGACCAATATGCGATGCAAGCTTTTGAAGTCCATGCTCAGGACTATTTGCTCAAACCAGCCGACGAGCAGCGTTTGGCACAAACCTTAGACAAAATACGTTTGAGCATTAATAGTGAAGTCAATGCGATACATAAATCGAAACTGATACGTTTAGTCAGTGATGTTACTGGTAATGACTGTGATAAAATTTTGCAGGAATTAGAAAATAACGAGCCGGTTAGCATTTCAAGTTACTCTGACGTTTTAGCGATTAAAGATGCAGGTGAAGTCAGTAGAGTACCGGTCAAAGATATTTTATGGATAGATGCTGCTGGTGATTATATGTGTGTACATACCCACGATAATACCCATATTTTGCGAAAAACCATGAAACAACTTGAAGAAATTTTAGATCCTCGGCGTTTTTTACGTAGTCATCGCTCAACTATTGTCAACAAAAGTTACATTGATAAGTTTTGCAGCCAACTCAATGGCGAATATTATTTAGTGATGACCAATGGCAAAGAGTTAAAAGTTAGTCGCAGTTATAAAGAAAAAGTCAAAAAAGCGGTAGTGGCTTAACGCAGCGTTACGCTATTCTACCCATTAATTCAGTATCAGTACTTTTCTTAAATAAACCTTTTCTTTAACAGACCCACGCGTTTGGAGTTTTCTCAATGAACAGTATTGATCTCTTTGTAAAAAACTGGGCCAACAAGCAAGTGATGAGCCCGATAGCACGTGCTGATATTTCAGCGCTTGAAGCACGATTAGCGGCAACATTACCAGAATCGTATAAATATCTATTATTGCATTATGGCTTAGTACATTCACCGAACGTACTGACTAAAATATGTGATTTGGGTGTCGATATCAGCGAAGTACAAGACTTTTTAAGTCTCGAAGATGTTTACTCATTATCTAAGCTTTATGAAATGACTGGGATGCCGAAAGGGCATATTTTGTTTGCCTCAGATTGTAAAGGCAATATGTTCTGTTTCAAACTAAGTGATTGTGGAACGAACAACCAAGAGGTTCCTGTGTGGTTTTATAATCATGACTTACGTACAGTTAGCCTAGTGGCAGATACTTTTAGTGCTTGGCTCGATCGTTTTAACACGCTTTAATTTATTCAGAATAACCTACATTTAAATCGTTGTTAATTATACACATAAGACCGTAATCTGATAATCATAAATGATGATTGGTATAAAATGATACTCGGTATAAGTGATGTTATACCAAATGTAATAAGTTATCGATCAATTTTAAGCGAGGGTAAATTTTCAAGAATAAGGCGCTTGATTGAGTAATAGCTAGCTATTGTGATTGAAAGCAACGCAGTTATTGGAGATTTAAACCGCCTTAAAATGATCAATTGTTTATTTCAATTGGTATTATATAGTTAAAAAAATAGTCGAACACGCTTTCTTATGTGTCGACTATTTTTCAACTATGTAATATTAATACTAATTTCAGTAAAGCTTCAGTATGTAGCTTTAGCCGCTACCTTTACTCATTCACCTCGACTAAAAGCAATGCTGTTAGCTTAACTTGATAATTAAACGTGCTGCAGCTTCACTTGAACTTGCTGGATTCTGCCCACTGATAATATCGCCATCTTCAACCACAAAAGAAGCCCAGTCGTCACTTTTTTGGTAGTTAGCCCCTAGTTTAATTAATTCATCTTCAAGTAAAAAAGGCACAATATCAGTTAGCTGTACGGCTGCTTCTTCACTATTAGTAAAACCAGCGATTTTTTTACCTTTGACGATGGCATCACCATTAGCATCCTTAACATTAAGCAATACAGCAGTTGCATGACAAACCACTGCTACAGGTTTATTTTGTTTAATAAATGCTGAAATCAAAGCAATTGAGTGCTGATCGTTGGTTAAATCCCACATTGGGCCATGGCCACCAGGATAGAAAACAGCGGCATAGTCATTGGCATCAATCAAATTGAGCTTTTTAGTATTTGCTAATACTGCTTGGCTAGCGCTGTCTTGCTCAAAGCGACGAGTAGCATCAGTTTGAAAGTCAACTTCTGCACTTTTTGGATCTAGTGGTGGTTGTCCACCTAAAGGTGATGCCAGTGTAACATTGAAGCCAGCGTCGACTAATTGATAATAAGGCGAAGCAAATTCTTCTAACCAAAATCCGGTTTTTTCTCCGGTATCGCCCAATTTGTCATGTGAGGTTAATACCATTAATACTGCTGTTGAAAGTGCTGAATTCTTTGTAGTCATGTTAATTATCCTACGCTTTTATAAGCGACTTGTCGGTGAGCATGAAATAGTGAAACGACCTTATTTGCCGTTTCAGCTGGTACTTATTTGTTGATGTAAACGAGTATATGCTCAATCAATATTTATACAATGCTGATAAAATTGATAACTTTGTTTTAATAATTGATACAATGGCTTTTCCGCTACGTAATATCCGGCAAGTAGCCCATGCTTTGTTTTTTTGGTAGCAATATTTTACGAGTATCGTAGTGCTGTTAATCGGTAGTCGGTGTGTTAAAGCAAGTGGCAAGTCATTAAACAAGTAGGAGACGTGAGTGGATATTTCTTTCGAGCAGTTGAAAAGCATGGTGGTTTTTTCCCATGTCGTTGAACAAGGTAGTTTTAGTGCGGCAGCAAAGCATATTGGCCTCTCTAGGGCTGTAGTAAGCTACCATATTAAAAAACTTGAGCGACAGCTTGGCATTACGCTTTTAAATCGTTCTACACGCTCTATTGCCCTGACAGAAGCAGGAAGTAATTATTATCAACGTTGCCGTATTATTGCTCAACAGGCGAGTGCTGCGAATCAACAAATTGAAAATATTAAAAATGAACCAGAAGGCCTGTTAAAAATCACTTGTCCGGTGAGTGTTGGACTACATACCATTGTGCCCGCGCTAGATAAGTTTCGTAAAATCTATCCAAAAATTGAACTTGATCTGATGTTAACAGATGAAGTGGTTAATATTGTTAAAGAAGGTATTGATCTGGCCATCAGAGGAGCACCTTTATCGGATTCTGGTTTACAAGCGCGTAAACTTGCCGTGCTTGCAACCTGCCTTTGTGGCTCTCCTGCATATTTTCAACAATATGGCCGTCCCGAACAGCTCAATGAATTAAGCCAACATCATTGGATTATTTATAAACTGACCAGTAATAAAATAAGCTTAGAAAAAGCCGGACGAAGTTACTCATTCGAGGTGAAAGGTACAATCGCGACGAATAATGCGACAGCAAGAACGGCTTTCGTTGAAGGCGGACATGGCTTAGCACGCATCCCTATGTATGACGCTTGGCCAAAGATTAAAGCTGGACGTTTGCAAACCATATTAGATGACTATCAAGCAAAGCCGATAGACGTTTATGGAGTTTTTCCGCCAGGTGCGGCTAACTCTAAAAAGTTGCGGTTATTAATCGATTTTCTTAGCCAATTTTTTACCCAGCAACAGGCTAATTTAGCGACAAGCTGAGGTAATGAGCTTATAGAAGCTAACTTGCGATAGCTAAGATAAGTGCTGTGCAGTTAAGGCTAAAATATTCTCTTGTGCTTGTACTAAACTTTCGCTGACGCCTTGTTGATGCATAATGGCGATTGGTAAGGCAACATGGGCTATGGTATTGCTTTGTTCGGCAATCATGATATTGGATTGTCCAGATATAATGGCCTGTACGGCAGCAACGCCCATCTTGGTCGCTAAAATTCTATCCTTAGCAACTGGTGAGCCACCGCGCTGTACATGACCAAGAATACATGGCGTACAATCGATTTTAGCTATGGTTTGTAATTGTTGAGCGAGCGCTGAAGCGCCACCTCGCCATAAATTTTCGGCAAGCACGATAATATAACTCGCGTGACGATTCGCTTGTGCTTGTTTAATTTCCTTGGCAAGTGCTTTTAGCTTCTCAGCTTCATTATGATTAGCATTTTTATCAAATGAAAAGTTCTCAAATGAAATGATTTGTTCAGCGGCACAGGCAATACCAACATTAAAAGCGATATGACCACTGTGCCGGCCCATTAATTCAACAATAAAAATTCGCTCAAATGCTTCTGCTGTGTCGCGGATTTTATCAATAGCTTCGATAGCGGTATTAATCGCCGTAGAAAATCCTATAGTAAAATCAGTACCATCAATATCATTATCTATGGTACCGGGGATACCGATAACTTGCCCAGACCACTGTTTTTGTAAAGCAATTAAACCGGTAAATGAACCGTCGCCTCCAATGACAATTAAGGCATCTATTTGTGCTTTTAATAGTGTACTAGTGGCTTGTGCTATGCCTAATGTTGTTTCCATCGCCGGGCAGCGAGCACTTTTTAAGATAGTGCCGCCGCGATGGATAATATGACTAACATCTTTTAGGCCTAGCGGCACTGAAACATCGTCAATCAAGCCATTAAAGCCGGCATAAAAACCAGTCACCTCTAGGTGATAATGCTGTGCAGCGATAACAATAGCTCGAATAGCCGCATTCATGCCTGGAGCATCACCACCACTGGTTAAAATGGCAATTTTTTTTACTGTTTGAATATTTTTTTGCATAACTTCCTGCTGATGACTAACCGATAACTAAAATTTAACAAGCTTATCTAAACTAACAATTGTTGAGCAAAAGTAAAAATAGTTTTCTTTTAAAGCACGCTTATCTTAATGTAAGTCAATAACAGTTTTATCATTTTATATAATTAAGCGACATAAAGTGTGTAAAATTTACCATATAGGACTTTGATGAATAATTTCAGAACTAATTTACTGGCGTGTGTACTGGCAATTCTTGTCTCTGGTTGTGGTTTTCGTTTTATCTATAATCATTTAGATTGGTGGGCAAATTGGTATCTTGATGACTATGTCACCTTGACTGAATTACAACAGCAAGCTTTTGATACGTCTTTCGAAGCGTTACACGACTGGCATCGTACAACACAACTACCTCTTTATGTTAAACAGCTAAAGGCACTACAATTTTCGATCAATAATGACCTAGGTGAACAGCAAGTAGCAGAAAACTTAACCCAATTACTTGAGCATTGGCAAAATATTTTAATTGCTGTTGAACCTAAACTACAACCTTTAGCTTTTAGTTTATCAGCTAAACAAAAACAACAATTACTCTTGGCATTAAAAGCCGCACAGCAAGAGCAGATCGACGATAATGAAATGCTTACTCAACAACAATGGTTTGAAGTACGAGCTGAGCAGCAAATAGATCAACTTAAAGCCTGGTTTGGTAGGTTAACACCAAGACAGAAAGAACAAGTTAGCTTGCTGAGTCAATCTTATCAGCGTTCGTTCGAACCTAGAATGAACTATCGTCAACATTGGACTAATCAATTTGCTGAACTGCTAAATGCGGAGCTACCAGAGCACCAATTCAAGTTTGAGTTCTATCGCTTGTTCGTTAATGGTCGCAGTTTACGAGATGATAATTTAAATGCTATTACTAAAAATAATAATCAGCTATTTGCCCGCATTTTTGTTTACATGGCCACCTCAGCAACAGACAAACAACGTAAACGTATTAATAAAAAAATTAATACGGTTGTAGGTGATTTAAATTACTTGATTGCTAATGACTGACTTAGTCAGTAGTAAAGTGTCTGTTGAAAGTATTTATTCTGAGGTTAAAAATCGAAAAATAAAAGGTAACATTTACGCTCAATGCCAGTCAGTTAAGCTGACTGGCATTTTCTTTTTTATGGGGGTACTTAGATGGTTTTGGCTTCACCCATCGGGGATATCTTCTCGTCTAGTTGGAAGCTTAAATAAGACCAGTGTATTGAGTAAGTGCTGCCAGTGTATTGGAATGTTCCCTGGACTCATTATAGATATTGATGAGAAATACTGAATGACAGCCATCGAACTGCTAGAGAAACTTAGCTGGTTAGGCCATATCCCTGTGACTGTTGCTGCCATCGTCATTATTCTTCGTATTAAATTATAGGCGAGTAACACACCCCATAGCTCCTGACGTACCATGTCTGGACGCTTACTTCTCAAATGGTATGCGCTATCAAGCATGGTTTTTTTGATTTCTCGAAATCCAAGTTCTATCTCCCAACGATGACAGTATAATTCAACAATTTCATTGCATGGAAAACGCAATCTATCCGTCATCGAGGTCAATATACGGTAGCTTTTGCCCTTGATTGTTTTACTGATTAATCTCGCTTTAATCGTTTCAGGAACATCGGGAAAGTTTTTTTGTGCATGCTTGGTTGTTTTCAATTCAATGATATGATCATTTTTACCCGCGCTAGAGATGATTTCATACTGTAAGTCGGGCCTTGCTGGTATCAGCCAGTGCCTCATACTCCCAGTTTGGTGCCAACGATTTAACAGGCCTAAAGAATAATATCCTTTATCAAACATAGTTAGTGAATTATCTGGTGTACGTTCAATTAAACGCTCAGCTAATTTCATCTCGTTGGTTTTATAGTTATCAAACTCGCTACTGAGTAGTTGATGGCTGGTCAATTCCATATGACAGACCATGCGTATTTGAGGAAAGGCTGTATCACCATATTGGTTGCTACCAGAAGAGAATGCTTTACGATTGTCAGGCGTGTCGGCTGTTCGCCACACAACACCGTCAACCGCTAATAGATTCAAACCATTCCATGTTTCGAATGACTGTTGCTTATACATTGATTGAGCAGATTTATTGAAAACCTGTTTAACGGCGTCATCACCTAACCTTTGTCTCGCTTGTACCATTGCACTTGGAGCAACGAGTTGGTTTTTGCCAGGTAGCATGATATCTAGCTTATTGGCGATATTCCAAACCGATTCTTTTCGAAATAATGCCATGCCAATAACTGACCACAAAACAGCCTCAAGCGGTAACCTTCGCTTACGAACGGTAGCAATCCCTGCTTGTTGAAAGCCTTGTTCAATGATTTCAGGGTCAAGAATTTCTGATAATTTTTCAAAGGTATGGTATCGGTTGCTTTCTTCAAGTGTTGCTTGCAGTGCTTGTTCTATATTCACAAAAAAAATCCGTAGTTAGTTTCCTAACTACGGATTTTGCATGATCGTTTGGATCGGTCAACAGGTCATTTTCTTAACTGATCGGCATTGAACATTTACGCTACCTTTTTAATTACATTGCTTGGTATAGAACGGTTTGATATTAGACCATTAGGCAAAATGTTTTTTCGCTAAAGTTAAAATCTTTAAAGTATTGGTTGCACCAACCGTTTCCATCAAATCACCATGGGTTAATATCACTTTATCACCGGTTTTTAATTCAGAGCCTTTAGCGACAAGCGCTAACACGTCTTGAGCCAATTTATCATCATTATCACAACTAGTAGAGTCATAAGAAACCGGGTAAACGCCACGATAAATCGCTGTTTTAGTCAACGTTTTACTGTGACGTGATAGTGAATAAATAGGTAAGCCTGATGAAATACGTGACATGATTTTGCTAGTTTGGCCTGATTCGGTTAAAGCGATAATCGCTTTAACGCCATCTAAATGGTTTGCCGCATACATTGCAGACATAGCAATAGTTTCAGAAACTTCAGCAAAGGTCATTTCAACGCGATGTTTAGAGGTAGTAATCGAGCTTTCCTTCTCGGCACCAATACATACAGCGGCCATAGCCTTAACAGTTTCAACAGGATATTTACCTGCGGCTGTTTCTGCAGAAAGCATTACGGCATCAGTACCATCTAGTACGGCGTTAGCCACATCCATGACTTCGGCACGTGTTGGCATAGGTTGCTCAATCATGGTTTCCATCATTTGTGTCGCCGTGATCACTACGCGGTTCAATTGACGGCTACGTGCAATGATGTGCTTTTGTTTACCAACTAAAGCAGCATCGCCAATTTCAACACCAAGATCGCCACGTGCAACCATAACAACATCAGAGGCTAAAATAATACCATCGAGTACTTTATCGTCGTTTACCGCTTCAGCACGTTCAATTTTTGAAACTAAGCGGGCGTCACAGCCGGCTTCTTGAGCCAATAAACGCGCTTCGCGCATATCAGCTGCGTCACGTGGAAATGATACGGCAAGAAAATCGACATTAATTTTTGCGGCTAATTTGATATCTTCTTTATCTTTGTCTGTTAAAGCAGGGGCTGTAAGACCACCACCTTGTCGGTTGATACCTTTGTTGTTTGATAAAGGTCCACCAACCGTGACTTCAGTAAAAACGGATTGGTCTTTGGTTTCAAGTACACGTAGTTGCACACGGCCATCATCAAGCAATAAAATATCACCAGGGATGACATCTTGCGGAAGTTTCTTGTAATCAATGCCGACTTTTTCTTGGTTACCTTCACCTTTCCCTAAGGCGGCGTCTAATTCAAACTTATCGCCAATGGCAAGTCTGATCGGACCATCTTTAAAGGTTGAAACACGAATTTTAGGCCCTTGTAAGTCACCTAAAATACCAACATAAATGCCAAGCTCTTTTGCTAATTCACGTACGGTATTGGCACGGTTGATATGATCTTGTGGAATGCCGTGAGAGAAATTCAATCTAACAACATTTACACCAGCAGCAAGCACTTCTTTTAATACAGCTCTTTCGTCAGTTGCCGGACCTAAGGTCGCGACAATTTTGGTTCTTCTAGGCATGATAATCCTTAAATTTATGCAATATTTTACTTTAAAACCACTATAGATAAGCTACCAATAGCAGAAAATTAATCTTTACGTTCAAAACGAGAACTACGCAAACTGTCTTTAACTTTCTTCAAATTATCTCTAAATTTTGTGCCACGGCGCAAAGTAAAGCCGGTAGCCAAACAATCAATTAAGGTGAGTTGAGCAATACGTGATGCCATGGGCATATATAAGTCGGTATCTTCGGCAACATCAACTGATAGTACAATATTACACTCTTTCGCTAATGGTGTTCCTGCGGTGGTAATACCAATAACAGTGGCATCATTTTCACGGGCTAAACTGGCAACATCAACCAATGATTTAGTGCGACCAGTGTGGGAGATAACGACCACAACATCACCTTGACGACTATTTATAGCACTCATACGTTGCATTAATATGTCATCAAAATAAACCACAGGGACATTAAAGCGAAAAAATTTGTTTTGTGCATCATGAGCAACAACCGCTGAAGCACCTAAACCAAAAAAGGAAATTTTATTGGCTTGGGTAAGTAGGTCAACGGAACGGTTGATTGTTGATGTATCAAGACTTTTACGGGCAAGTTCAAGGTTGGCCATAGTCGATTCGAAAATCTTTGAGGTGTATTCTTCCGCCGAATCATTTTCATCTACATGGCGATTAACGTAAGGTGTACCATTAGCTAAGCTTTGTGCTAAATGCAGCTTAAAATCTGGATAACCTTTAGTGTCTAGTCGTCGACAAAAGCGATTCACTGTCGGTTCACTGATATTAGCTTGTTTAGCCAATGCCGCGATACTGGCATGAATGACGGTACTTGGCGATGATAATATAACTTCAGCCACCTTACGCTCAGACTTACTGAAAGTATCTAACTCGTTGGCGATCTTTTCTAATATATTCATTGCGTTTAAGCCTTAACGGATTACTTAACTGGTACTATACTAACCAAATCTAGTGTAACTGTAATTTATTTTCTGCTTTAATAACAGAAATTATGAAAATTTATTTCATATTTAAGGCTAATATAAAGCAAAAGTGTCAAAATTAGCAAATATTTAATCAATTTTCAGCTCGTAACCGTACTTAAGCACGCTATTTTCTATTGAAATACGATAAATGTAGTAAAATTACATAAAATGCTTTACTACTGACGCTATAGTCGATAAATTAACTTTAAATGTAGTTTAGTTACAATAAAACTAATATAGATAAAATAATTGAGAACAGATGCTATGAAAAACATAGATTGCCCGTTAGCAAACGAAATTGTTATTTTTGGAGCGCTTGGAGATTTATCTCGTCGTAAACTTCTACCTTCTTTATATCAATTAGAATTAGCCGGCTTGTTGAGTGACGATACCCGTATTATCGCTGTTGCACGAGATGATCTCACCCTTGCGCAATTTAGCCAACAAATTGACGAAAGCTTAAATGAATTCATCACTGAAGCATTAGATAGCAATACAGTGACCAAGTTTCTAGCTAAATTGGTGTATCAGCAGCTTGATTTTAAAGAGACAAAATCTTACAGCAAACTAGCAAAAACCTTAGTTTCAGCAAATGCTGCACGTGTTTACTACTTTTCAACACCACCGGCTATTTATGGTGATATTAGTGAAGGCTTAAAGTCAGCCAAATTAATTAATGATGTCGATAGAGTGGTCATGGAAAAACCTATTGGTCATTGTTTAGAATCATCAAAAGTGATTAATGATCAGGTGTCTCGTTACTTTAACGAAAATCAAATTTACCGCATTGATCACTACTTAGGCAAAGAAACGGTGTTAAATCTGTTGGTATTACGTTTTGCTAATACACTTTTCACCAATAACTGGGATCGAAACTGTATTGACCATGTACAAATTACCGTCGCTGAAAGCGTTGGTATTGAAGGCCGTTGGGGCTTTTATGATGAAGCAGGGCAAATGCGTGATATGGTGCAAAACCACTTATTGCAAGTGCTGTCGTTATTAGCGATGGAGCCACCGGCAGACTTAAGTGCTGATAGTATTCGTGATGAAAAGTTAAAAGTCATTAAAGCGCTTAAACCTATTACTCGCCAAAACGTTAAAGAAAAAACTGTGCGAGGTCAGTATGCAGATGGTTACCTAAATGGTGTTGCAGTACCTGGTTATTTGAATGAAGAGGGCGCTAAAGCCAATAGCGCTACGGAAACTTTTGTTGCGATAAAAGCTGAAATTGATAATTGGCGTTGGGCTGGCGTGCCATTTTACCTTCGTACAGGTAAGCGTATGCCACAAAAACACAGTGAAATTGTTGTGCATTTTAAGCAGCAAGCTCATAATATTTTTAGCGAAAGTTATACCGATTTACCATCAAATAAGTTGACCATCCGCTTACAACCCGATGAAGGTGTAGAGCTTGAAATGATGAATAAAATTCCGGGTATTTCATCGCAAATGCAAATTCACGAAAATAAATTAGATTTAAGTTTCTCGCAAGCTTACGATAACCAACGCGTTGTTGATGCTTATGAGCGCTTAATTCTGGAAGTGATTAATGGCAACCAGTCGCTATTTGTTCGCCGTGATGAAGTTGAAGCTGCTTGGCAATGGGCGGACAGCATTATTGCCGCGTGGAAAGCAACTCATGATGCCCCTAAACCCTATGCAGCTGGTTCTTGGGGGCCTGTTTCATCAATTTCTTTAATTGCACGCGATGATCGCCAATGGGTGGAATAATGTATCAATTTAATGAATTTGAACAACGCGAGCTACTTGATAGTGCGCTTGCAGAGCAGGTTGCCAACTTACTTTCTGCAGCTGTAAAAATCAAAGGTAAAGCCAGCCTAGCCGTTTCTGGTGGTTCAACACCGAAAGGCTTTTTTCAAGCCTTATCGAAGAAAAAAATTGCTTGGCATGCCATTACTATCACTTTAGCAGATGAACGTTGGGTTGATATTGACTCTACTGACAGTAACACTAAGTTAGTACATGAGTATTTATTACAAAATGAAGCAATCAAAGCTAAGTTTTTCCATTTGAAGCAGGGTGAGGCGCTCACCGAGGAAACCTTAGCAGATTTAAATCTAGCGGCTGAGCAACAGTTATTGCCTTTAGATGTGCTTATCTTAGGTATGGGCGAAGACGGTCATACCGCCTCGTTGTTTCCTTGTAGTGATGAAATAGTGCAATGCTTAGCACTTGATAGCGAAGCACTCTTAAAAGTTGTACCAAAAACGGCGCCATATCAGCGTATTAGTTTTAGTTTTGCTGCCTTAGCTAAAAGTAAAACTACCTTTTTACATATTAGTGGCGTCAGCAAAAAGCAGGTGTTAGCTAAAGCTATTGCCGGACAGGAATGTAAAGAAATGCCAATTAGGGCTTTTCTACAAGCGCCAGACGTTAATACACAAGTTTATTGGGCGGAATAATGATGAATAAAAATGTTATGAATGAAAATGTTTTACGGATCACACAACGCATTATCGACCGAAGTAAAGCCACTCGTGCTGCTTACCTTGATAAAATTGCGGGTGAAAAATCAACGACTGTGCATCGCGCTAACTTGTCTTGTGGCAACTTAGCTCATGGTTTTGCCGCGTGTGGTAAAGATGACAAAGCAACATTACGTGGTGTTAACCATTCTGATGTCGCTATTGTTTCGGCTTATAATGACATGCTTTCTGCACATCAACCGTATCAGACTTACCCTGACATTATTAAAGCGGCAGTTAAAGAAACTGGTGGTGTAGCACAATTTGCCGGTGGTGTACCGGCGATGTGTGATGGTGTTACACAAGGGCAACCGGGTATGGATTTAAGCCTGATGAGCCGTGATGTTATTGCGATGTCGACGGCTGTTGCGTTGTCACATAATATGTTTGACGGCGCACTTATGTTAGGTATTTGCGACAAAATAGTCCCAGGACTAATGATCGCCAGTATGACATTTGGTCACTTACCAACGGTATTTGTACCTGCGGGTCCTATGCCCTCTGGTTTACCAAACAAAGATAAAGCTCGTGTACGTCAACAATATGCTCAAGGCGAAGTGGGCGAAGAAGAGTTATTAGCAGCTGAGTCTGCGTCTTATCACAGTGCCGGTACTTGTACTTTCTTTGGTACGGCAAATTCTAATCAGTTAGTGGTTGAGGTGATGGGTTTACATTTACCTGGTGCTTCATTTATCGCACCAAATACAGCTTTACGTGAGGAATTAACGAAAGCTGCGGCAAGACAAGTTACACGTTTGACACAGCAATCGGGTAATTATATGCCAATTGGTAAAATGATTGATGAGCGTTCATTCGTTAATGCCATTGTTGCCTTGTTAGCAACAGGGGGTTCAACGAACTTAACCATGCATATCATCGCTTTTGCTAAAGCTGCAGGGGTTATTATTAACTTCCAAGATTTTAATGATTTATCTGACGCAGTGCCGTTATTAACGCGTATTTACCCGAATGGACATGCTGATATAAACCAATTTCAAGAAGCGGGTGGCATGGCATTGTTATTCAAAGAACTTATTGATGCTGGTTTGGTACATGAAGACGTTGAAACTATTTGTGGTCGTGGCTTAACGCGTTATACCCAAAAACCTATTTTAGAAAATGGCAAATTACTCTGGGTTGACGGCGCAACAAGTTCAGGCGATAGCGAAATCATTGCAACAACAGCAAATCCTTTCAGTAGCCACGGCGGCTTAAAAGTTATGAAGGGTAATTTAGGGGTTTCAGTATTAAAAACCTCATCATTGCGTGAAGGTAGTTTTGTTATTAAAGCACCTGCTGTTGTTTTTGAAGATCAACATGAACTTGATATTGCCTTTAATGCCGGTGAGCTAGATAAAGACTTTATTGCCGTGGTTCGTTTTCAAGGGCCAAAAGCTCGAGGTATGCCTGAATTACATAAACTCACGCCGCCATTAGGTGTGTTACAAGATAAAGGCTTTAAAGTTGCCTTAGTGACGGACGGTCGCATGTCAGGTGCGTCAGGTAAAGTTCCTGCGGCAATTCACTTATGCCCTGAAGCCTTAGATGGTGGTTTGATCGCAAAAATACAAACGGGTGACATGATTTTACTTGATGGTGAAAGTGGCGAGTTAACCTTGTTAGTTGAAGAAAGCGAATTATCAAAGCGCGAAAACTCAGTATTTAAGGTTAATGGCCATCATCAAGGCATGGGCCGTGAATTGTTTGGTTTCATGCGACGTAATCTTAGCTCTGCTGAAACCGGTGCTTGTTCACTATTCGACGATGGCATAGAGAGTGAGATCTAACCATGATAGGTAATGAAATCAACATTATTGCTGACATTGGTGGCACCAATATGCGTGTTGCGCAGATCAATGAACAGGGCAATATCTCAAATATTGAAATATACGCATGTGCTGATTATGCAGGGCTAGCAGAAGTGCTAACAAATTTTTTGACCCAACATCAATTGCTTGGTAAAAAAATTAATGCTTGTTTAGCCATTGCATGTCCGGTTGATAAAGATTTAATTGTCATGACTAACTTGCCTTGGCAGTTTTCTCAGCAAGCGTTAAAAGCACAATTACACTTGCATCAACTGGTGTTGATTAACGACTTTACAGCCATTGCTCATGCTATACCGCAATTATCGGTTAAGCAAAAAGTGCAAATTGGTGTTGGTGACGTTATTAACGGTAAACCAATCTCAATTTGTGGTCCAGGTACGGGTTTAGGTGTTGCCAATTTAGTTGCGATAGATACTGCTTGGCATAGCTTGAGCGGTGAGGGCGGACATGTCGACTTTGCGCCTGTTGATCAACAGGAAATAGAAATTTTAAAATTCTTAATGACCAAGTATGCACGAGTTTCATATGAACAGTTACTCTCTGGACTAGGTTTAGAACAAATATATCAAGCACTGAGTTTCATTAAAAACGGTATGGCTTCGCAGTTATCAGCAAAAGAAATCACCACTAACGGTTTAGCCAATCATTGTGAACTATGTGCTGAAACTCTTGCACAATTTTGCCGTGTGTTGGGCAGTTTTGCCGGTAATCTTGCTTTAACGCTCGGTAGTTATGGCGGCGTTTACATTGCAGGCGGAATTGTCCCTCGTTTTATTGATTACTTCCAAACCAGTGATTTTAGAATGAGATTTGAAGCAAAAGGGCGTATGTCGGGCTCTAATCAACCTATTCCGACCTTTGTCGTTACGGAAGAACAACCCGGCTTACTCGGCGCTTCTGCATATCTTAAACAGTTTATGTCAGACCAAAATAAAACAACTAACACAATCAAGAATTAAGAGGGATTATGACGTTATCAAATAATTGGCAAATGCAGCCATCGGATCTTTTTGCCATGGGTCCAATAGTTCCTGTGTTGGTGATAAAAAATGTTGAAGATGCACTGCCAATCGCAGAAGCACTACTTGCAGCCGATATTAAAGTGCTCGAAGTAACATTACGGACACCGGCAGCGCTAGATGTGATCAGCATTATCGCAAAGCATTTACCTGAAGCAGTCATTGGAGCAGGTACAGTAACCAACCGTGACTTGTTACAAAAATCTTACGACGCAGGGGCAAAATTTGCTATCAGCCCTGGCTTAACGAAAGATTTATTACAAGCAGGAAAAGAAGGTAACCTTGCCCTGATCCCGGGTATTTCTTCAATTTCAGAGCTAATGGATGGTATTGATAGTGGCTATGATCACTTGAAATTTTTCCCAGCAGAAGCTTCTGGCGGTGTGAAAGCCATTCAATCGATTGGAGGGCCATTTCCTGATATTAAGTTTTGCCCAACAGGCGGAATTAACTTAAATAATGTCCGTGATTATTTAGCATTACCTAATGTTTCATGTTGTGGTGGTTCATGGTTAGTATCGGATGAGATTATTAAGCAAGCTAACTGGAAAGAAATTACCCGTTTAGCTAAACAAGCGTTAGCACATGTAAAGTAATACCATGAAACATTAGCTAGCCTCATTGCTAGTCAAATTTATAGAGCCAGGCAATAGACTGGCTTTTTTATTGCTCGAAAGGGCAAGCGCACGAATGAGCGTACTATCCTAAGTATTTGATTGATAATGCTCGAAATAAGCAAATATCTAAATTTTGTTGTTTTATTTCATTAATGTCAATACTGACACAACACTATTGAGTCATACCTCGTTATAAAGCGATATCAGATAGCTTTGCATTGATTATAGTCTCAGAGCTAAGTCCTGAGATTATGAGGTTATATTGAACACAAAAAAAGCCAGAATTTATTCTGGCTTTTAGTTTTTATTCGCTGGTATGTTAATGCGAAAGCAATAGCTTTACGATGTTGAGATATAGGTCGCTAAGTCTAAAATTTTATTAGAGTAGCCAATTTCATTATCGTACCAAGAAACGACTTTAACAAAGGTATCTGTTAACGCGATACCCGCTTCAGCGTCAAATACAGAGGTACATCGTTCACCGATAAAGTCATTCGATACAACCGCATCTTCGGTGTAACCTAAAATACCTTTTAATGCACCTTGAGAAGCGCTTTTCATCGCGGCACAAATTTCTTGATAACTCGCCGGCTTTTCCAAATTCACCGTTAAATCAACCACAGAAACATTCGGTGTTGGTACACGAAAGGCCATGCCTGTCAGCTTGCCATTTAGCGCTGGAATAACTTTACCAACAGCTTTAGCCGCACCTGTAGATGATGGGATAATATTTTGACCGGCACCACGACCACCGCGCCAATCCTTTGCAGACGGGCTGTCAACCGTTTTTTGTGTTGCTGTCGTTGCATGTACTGTTGTCATTAAGCCATCTTTGATGCCCCAATTATCATTAAGTACCTTAGCAATAGGGGCTAAACAGTTTGTCGTACAAGAGGCATTTGAAACAATATCTTGTCCGGTATATTCCGTGTGATTAACTCCCATGACAAACATTGGTGTATCATCTTTGGATGGTGCTGAAAGCACAACTTTTTTAGCACCGGCAATTATATGCTTACGGGCGGTTTCGTCAGTTAAAAATAAACCAGTAGACTCAACTACAACGTCTACATTCACTTCATTCCATTTTAAATTTAAAGGATCACGTTCTGCTGTTACACGGACATTTTTGCCATTCACTATTAATTGGCCATTAACTACATCAACTGTGCCATTAAAACGGCCATGAGTAGAGTCATATTTGAGCATGTAGGCAATGTAATCAACGTCAATTAAGTCGTTTATAGCGACTATTTCAACATCTGTTCTAGCAAATGCTTCTCTAAACACGAATCGACCGATACGACCAAAACCGTTGATACCTACTCTAATTGTCATAATAAAACCTTAAAATTATTTATGTAGTAAAATTACATCATTTACAGAAAAATACAAGGGTTATATCGATATTAACGACTTTTATTGATTTAATTCTTGTTTTATTACATTTATTTGTTGGGGTGGGCTTTATTAAGGCTAGTTACCTTCAAATCTATATGTTTTTATTTTCAGTTATTATGTGTTTTTTTTGCTTGTGATGTATCGCTAGGTTTTTCGTGCGGGTTGTACTACTCGAACAGTACTATGAGATGCGTAATAAAGTACAGTGTGACTTTTCTAGCGTATATGTTTAGCAGGTGAAAGCAGTCGATTAAATTATCATACCAATGCTACTAAGTTTCTTCCCACTCAGTGAAATTTAAAAGGCTTAGCGGCACAGCTTTACAGTCCCAGACTGAGCTTCAGTACCTACATCCATGCAGGCAAGGCATTAATTGAAGATAATGGTTACTCTCGACAACTGCTCCTGCGTTGTTCTAATGACTCATATCCCTGTGAGCACCTTGTCAAAATCAATAACACCGACGGTAAGCCTTTTAAAATAATCCTTGGTAAGCGCTGAGAGGGAACAAACTTAATAGACTTGGTATCAGTTTTGTTGCTATCGATTAAGTGGTCGATTAAGTGGTCGATATTTAGGAAGTAATAAACACTCCAGCTAAGTGATAAAAAAGTACTTAGCTGGAGTGTTAACTTGAGTTAGATACCTTGAAGCAAAATTTTAACTATGTGGTGATTTAAATTTACCGGCAATAATTTTGTTTAATGTTGAATTTGCTACCTTGTCTAAGAACTCATGATTTAAACCACTGCCTTTGGCGTAACTATCGAGGCTTTTATCGGTTATGTTGGTGTCTTCTGGATTATATAAATGTAATATTTTTGACCAAATATAAGCTTGCTTATGCTCTTTTTTATCGGCAAAAATACTGGCGATCGATTTAAATATTTCAGTATCAAGCGTGGCATCGCTTTCATAAAGCTCAAGGGCATGGTATAGCAACTTTAAGGTTTTATTAGGATCACGTTTAGCATAAAAGCTCGCTAAGTTAACTTGTCGATTTGGCTTTTCTAGTAACTCATTACCTTCTAGAGCAACAAACTTCGCTAATGAATGCTCATTTAAGTAGCGAGACCAATGAAAAAATAACAGATCAGGGTGTTCAGAATTACGTGTTGCCAACGATATTTCTTTTATTTTTTCTTGTGCTTTCATGACATTATTAATGCGTATGGTCTTTTTAATTTTTAATTTTATATGCTCAATCTTTGACGCATGCGCCATACACTTTGCATAGCCTTCATAAGCAATAAGTTGTTGAAATTTATTGCTATCGTTTGCTTCAACTTTGTCCGCTAAATTGGCAAAACCAACGGCTATGCGCTCTCGCTTACACCAAGTGTCTTCTTGAAACTCCAGACAAATTTCTGGATTCTGTTCACATAACTCAGCAAAATTAGGTCCGTTTTCACAAGCCATTAATACACATAATGGTAAAATGCTGGCAATTTTATAAAATGTCATATTTTTCTCTATTATACCCCTGAAAAACGTCTGTAACTGGTGGCGAAATAATTCGTGTTAGATTACAATATGCGCCGCATTTAGTTATTACTAATAGTTAGTTTAAATTAATAATAGCCCATCGTTCAATTGACTGAAATAAAAGGTTTACGCAATGACTTCTCATCTTGAGGAACAATATCAAACTAGTTGGCAAGAACGTCAAACATTCGCTGAAAACATGCAGCCGATCATCGGACAATTATTTAGAAATAACGGCATCGAAATTTCTATTTATGGCCGCCCACTAGTAAATGCTTCTGCTATTGACATTATTAAAGCACATAAATCAGTGGCTTTACACGAAGAAAATAAATTACGCTTACGTGAAAGTTTCCCATTCGTGCAAGCATTAGCTAGCATGTCATTGGCACCTGCGCGCATTGATGTGGGTAAGTTAGCTTATCGCTATTTATTTAAAGGTGAAGCGAACGGCTTGTCAATTGAACAATTTTTAGAAAAAGAATTAAGCACTATTGCAAAAGATACCGACCTGCAAGAATCTAAAGATGTTGTACTTTACGGTTTTGGCCGTATAGGTCGTTTATTAGCACGTTTGTTAATTGAACGAGCCGGTCCAAACGCTAAATTAAATTTACGTGCTATTGTTATTCGTCCAGGTAAAGAAGATGATTTAGAAAAGCGTGCTAGCTTACTTCGTCGTGACTCAGTTCACGGTGCCTTTAACGGCAGTATCACTATTGATAAAGAACATAACGTTATTAAAGCTAATGGCGCTTTTATCAAAATCATTTACGCTAAATCACCTTCAGAAATTGATTACACTGCATACGGTATCAACAATGCGCTAGTGGTAGATAACACCGGTATTTGGAGCGATGAAGACGGTCTTGGTCAACATCTTCAATCTAAAGGTGTTGCTAAAGTGTTGCTTACTGCACCAGCTAAAGGCGATATCAAGAACATTGTTTATGGCGTAAACGAAGATATGATTTTATCTGAAGATAAGATTGTTTCTGCGGCCAGTTGTACAACTAACGCTATTACTCCAGTACTTAAAGCGTTAAACGACGAGTTTGGTATTCGTAATGGTCACGTTGAAACTGTGCATTCTTATACTAACGATCAAAACTTAATTGATAACTACCATCCTGCGCCTCGTCGCGGTCGTAGTGCGCCATTAAATATGGTTATCAGTACTACAGGTGCTGCTAAAGCCGTAGCTAAAGCATTACCAGAATTGAAAGGTTTATTAACAGGTAACGCAATTCGAGTTCCTACACCAAACGTTTCAATGGCTATCATGAACTTGAACTTGAAAAAATCGACAGACAAAGCAGCATTAAATGATTACTTACGTCAGATTTCTTTGAACTCTAAGCTTCAAAATCAAGTTGATTATACGGCTTCTACAGAAATTGTATCGACCGATTTAGTGGGTTCTCGCTATGCAGGTGTTGTTGATTCACAAGCAACAATTGTTGACGGTGATCGCGCTGTACTTTACGTATGGTATGACAATGAATTTGGTTATAGCTGTCAAGTTGTACGTGTTATGTTAGCCATGGCTGATATCAACGTACCGACATTACCACTAACTTAGTCAATGGTATTTAACAGCGCTTAGCTTCTTAAAGCTTGCATGTTTGAAAAGCGTTTACCTTTTAGGTAAGCGCTTTTTTATTGCAATTTTTCAAATAAGATTAAAGTTAGTCATTAGAGTGCCGATATAATCCTATAGTGAGTTTAATTATGAGTAGAAGGTGAGGTTGAATATGTCAATTGAATTAAATGCAAATAGCGCTGTATCATTAAATACAGATACAGCAGTTGGACTTAAAACTGCAAATTTAGTTAAGTCACAAAAGGAGTTGGAAGGTCAAATGGCATTAGATTTAATTGCCACAGCGGTTGTTGATAATATTAGTTTACCCGCATCAGGCAATAGCGGGCAAAATATTAACATTAAAGTTTAAAGCTAAATAAACTCAGTTTATATACAACGAGCGGGCTTAGGCAGCCCGGCATATTTAGTCGCTTGTTTGGCCGGACCTTGCTTAAATAAACGATATAAATAGCGGCTGCTGGCTTTTTCTTCACCAAACTCAGCTTTCATCGCTTTGGTTAAGGCACGAATAGCGGGTGATGTATTGTAAGTTAAGTAAAACTCTCTAACAAAACGAATAACTTCCCAGTGTGCTTCTAAAAGTTCTATCTCATCACTTTCGGCCAATAAAACTGCCACCTCTTCATTCCATTGGGTAAAATCGAGTAAGTAACCTTGCTTGTCGGTCGCTAATTGAGTGTTGTTATATTGTATTGTCATGACCAAGTAATTGAATTGTCGAATGTAAAAATAAGTTTAAGCACATCATCAAAGCTAATGGCAGTAAATAATGCCTGTTCACTGTTTTGTGCCCGAGCACTTGCGTGTAGGCTAACGTAGTATACCGTTATTTCAGCTTGCTTTGTTAGCGCCTCGAGTAGTAATGGATGCTGCAAATTATAACAACCGTCGTCCATTAATAATATAGCATCTTGTGGCAAGCTCATATTTAAGCATTGTGATAAGGTATTATTGGTAAAACCTGAATTTCTAATTATATGTAACATTGCCATGTTAAAACCTGTAAATCACTTGATGTGAATGTAAGTGCTGGCTGAACTCCGCTGTCGTTAATACTTGTATATTATCGATATGAAAATTAGCGGGTAAGTTTCGTTCGGTTAATGATTCTTGGCAAACATAAATATTTTCAATGTCATAAAACGCTAATGCTGAAAATGTTTTTAAATAATCTTTAATCTCAATTGATGAGGCATTTTGACTCCCGATCATCTGAAATACACCATCGCCAATAAAAAATAATGAAGTGGCTTGTTCAAATGAGCCAAATATTAATGCTGCATCTAGTGCTTCTTTCCCGGTAGCGCTCGAAAAGGGCGCTTGGGTATTAACAATAGCAACCGTCTTAGTCGCTTGCGTTAGCTCTGTCATTATAATTGCACCACACGTTCGGCTTTATTGGTTAACTCAACTAACTCACCTAAACCTGATACCGTAAAGGCGGCATCAATATTAGAATGTTCATCACTACTTAATTCGTCACTTAAACCACGTTTTTCAGCTGCTGTAATACACAAATATAGTGGTACATTATAGTCGTTATTGAGTTGCTGCCATCGGGATAATGCTTGGAACTCATCGCTAGGTATTGATAAGTGCTTAGCTGCATTTAACACACCATCCTGATAAAAAAACACGCCAATAAGTTTTATATTATTCTCAATTGCCGTCTGCACAAGCTTAATTGCGCTTGTGGTTAAATTACTATTTGGCGGTGTAGTAACCACCAAAGCTAAAGTGTTCTGCATAATCGCCTTACTTAAAAACAGATAATAAAAAAGCCTCAATAGTGAGGCTTTATATTTTATACGTAGAGTATAAACAATTACTAATCACATTTAATGATTTTTAACTGCTAATTAGTCATCGCCACCGAAAACACCTAACAGGCTTAACAAATGTACGAAGATATTATAAATATTCAAGTATAGAGAAACAGTTGCACGAATGTAGTTTGTTTCACCACCGTGAATAATACGGCTAGTATCAAATAAAATCAAACCAGACATGATCATAATAATTGCAGCACTAATTGCTAAAGATAACGCAGGTATTTGGAAAAATATGTTTGCTACCATGGCAATAACAGCAACAATTAAACCTACCATTAAAAAACCACCCATAAATGAGAAGTCTTTTTTACTGGTTAACGCGTAGCCAGAAAGTGCAAAGAAAATTAATGCCGTACCACCTAATGCTTGCATAATTAATGAAGCACCGTTTGGCATTGCAGCATAATAGTTAAGCATTGGTCCTAAAGAGGCCCCCATTAAACCAGTAAAGGCAAAAATCCAAAAAATACCACTCGCTTTATCGGCATTCTTATTAACAACAAATAATAAACCGAATGAAACTAAGGTCATTACTAGGGCAGCCATATGAGACAAGCCCATTGCCATAGAAACACCAGCCGTTACGGCACTAAACGCCAAAGTCATCGAAAGTAACATATAAGTATTTTTCAATACCTTGTTAATTTCAATCGCTGAACTTCTACTAGCATTTAAACTAATATTTGATTGCATAAAATTTCCTCTAAGTTCGCTAATTATATTTTTTAGATATGGTCAAATGTCAAAAGTTCAAGGATGAATCAAATATTTAACCTTTACTCTGACACTACAAGTTAAAATTAACCACAAACCATATTGACATATTATGGCATGCTATTTTTTTAATTACTATCTTTAACATAGCTGATATTCATCAATAAATTGTCAAAGTTTGTAACAGTCATTATTGTGCCGAATACGAATAACTCCGCTCAATGAATTATTTAGGTTTTAATGGTTAGCATTGCTGCCAAGCAACACCAAGTTTTTCGTAGCTGTCGATAACTTCCTGCTTTCTATAGCAATTGCTACTGTGATCATTGATCAAACCTGCCGCTTGTAAATGCGCATAAATAATCGTCGAACCAACAAACTTAAAGCCACGTTGCTTTAAATCTTTACTTAAGGTATCTGATATTGGCGAGGTAGCAGGGTAGTCCCCCAACTCTTTTACACTATTGACTTGCACCTTATTATCAACGAAAGACCAAATGTAGTTAATAAAACTGTCAAACTCCTGTTGAATTGCGATAAAGCACTTTGCATTATTGACTGTCGCGGCAATCTTACCTTTATGGCGAATAATTCCAGCATCTAGCACTAAACGAGCTTCATCTTCAGAAGTGAATTTTGCAACTTTATCGACATCAAAATTGGCAAAGGCTTTTCTGTAGCCATCACGTCTTTTTAAAATTGTGTACCAGCTTAATCCTGCTTGCGCAGATTCAAGCACAAGGTATTCAAACATTTTATTATCATCTAGTACGGGTACGCCCCATTCTTCATCATGATAAGCAACATAATCTGGCTTTGATGTATCAAGCCATGGGCAACGGCAAGGTTTTTTTTCACTCACAAACTTTCCTTAAATGTAAAAACTGACAGTATTTGTTTAAATAAATGGCAAATTGTTGATTTTTTTAGCAAACAAACTTTTTTATAGAATAAATGCTTTACAAGACAATATCGAGTCTTTAATATTCGCCTCGTTCTGAAGCAGCAATGCTTTTTAACTTCAGGTGAGATGGCTGAGTGGTCGAAAGCACCGGTCTTGAAAACCGGCAAGGGTTTGTAGCCCTTCTAGAGTTCAAATCTCTATCTCACCGCCACATTCAGAAAAGCCCGTTACGAAAGTGACGGGCTTTTTGCTATCTGAGCGTTTATTTTAGAAAGAGGTTTGTAGCGCTAAACCTTCGAGTAGAGTTCAAATCTCTATCTCACTGCCACATTAAGAAAAGCCCGTTACGAAAGTGACGGGCTTTTTGCTATCTGAGCGTTTATTTTAGAAAGAGGTTTGTAGCGCTAAACCTTCGAGTAGAGTTCAAAGCTCTATCTCACCGCCACATTAAATAGAAGCCCGTTAATCAAAAGATTGACAGGCTTTTTGCTTACTGAATATAAAAAATATTATTAATGGGAATGCAAAATATCCGATCTCAACAGTGAATGTTGTTGATTAAGGTCAAGTGAAATCTAGAAAATATGACTATTGATATTCAGTCGAGTTACATCAGTAGTAAGATAACGGCCTTTATTTCAAAACTAAGTTGTTACCATGATAGAAGATCTAAATAGCCGCTACGGCTTAACTCCTGTGCATAGCGAAGTTGTCGAAGCATGCAAAATTGTTAAACCATGCCATGCCTTAGATATGGGCTGTTCAAATGGTCGTAATGCTCTGTATCTCAGCCAACTCGGGTTTAATGTTACCGCGATAGACACCAATGCAGGGGCTATTGATATGCTGCAAAGTATTAGTCTTGAACAAAATATGAATAATATTAAGCCGCAGGTGTACGATATTAATAATGCAAGCCTTAGTGAAGACTATGGTTTTATTTCCTGTACCGTAACGTTAATGTTTATCGACCCATCTCGTGTTGATGACGTTATAGCTGATATCCAAAAGCGAACGCTGTCTGGAGGCTATAACTTAATTGTATGCGCCATGAGCACTGAAGAGCACCCATGCCCAGTACGCTTTCCATTTACCCTAAAAACGGGGCAATTACGTGAAGCTTATGATGGTTGGGAATTTATTAAGTACAATGAAGATGTTGGTACTATGCATAATGGGGCAAAATTACAGTTTGCGACTATGTTAGCGCGAAAACCTGACTAAAAAACTAATTGCCAGTATCTACAAATATAACCGTGCTATGGCCACATATTTACTGAGACAAAAGCCAAATACCTAGAATTAAAAGTAGATAATTCATTACTTTTAAAAACAGTTGTTTATCTAAATGTTGATTAATTTTAACCCCTAGCCAATTACCTAGGAACGCTAAAGGAAAAAAAGCCAGTGCGGTTAATATCGTATCAAGTGATAGTAGCCCTAAAGAAACAACAGCGATTAATTTAACAATGTTCATGATGGCAAAAAAGGCGGCTGCGGTTGCAACAAATTTCGTTTGCGCTAAACCTATAGCGGTAAAGTAGATGATTAAGGGCGGGCCGCCGGCGTGAACTAATGTACTGGTTATGCCTGACGTTGCAGACATAACATACGCGCCGAAGCGATTATTAACCAAGCTGAGTTGCCGTTTTTTAAAGCCCATATTTTTAACCGCAAAGGCAATACAAATAAAGGCGATAAAAAAACGTAGATGATCTGCGTTAACAAAGTCCATCAGTAAATTAGCGCAGACAATACCGATAATGGCGCCGGGTATTAACTTGGCCAATAGCGCTTTGTCCCACTTTTTCCAAAAAATTTTTACGCTCATCATATCTGCGATAATCAGCAAGGGTAGCATCAAGGTTATTGCTTCAATAGCGCTGAATTTAAACATTAAAATCGGTACGGCAAATATGCCAAGTGCACCCGCAAAAGCTGATTTGGAAATACCAATAAGTAACACTACACTAGCGATAAGTATTATTGCTGATATTTCCATATTAATTACAACTTTGCCTTTATTAAATTATTTAAACTCAACTTTCTATTTCCAAACATCCATAAGTTAAACGATGGGTAAATCAAACCATAGCGCTTCAACACCTGAGTGTGCATTTATTTCTAGTACTTGTTCGGCTTCAACCGCAAAGCCATCACCGGCTGAAAATTGTTCAGTGTTAGCTTTTAATTGGCCTTTAATGATATGTAAATAGCCAATACGTTGTTTGGTGTTAAAGGTAATATCTTCACCTTTTTTCAACACTAAACGTGACAAGCTTGCATCTTGGTTGATTGACAAAGCGCCGTTATCACCATTAGGGTTAACTAATGAGGTTAATTGACCTTTTTGGCGAATACTCTTTTGCTGATAACTCGGTTTAATGCCGGTGATATTAGGTTGTATCCAAATTTGCAAAAATTTTACTTTATCTTTTTTTGAAGCATTAAACTCAGAGTGCATTACACCACGACCAGCACTCATACGCTGCACGTCACCGGCAGGTACTTTATAGCTGTTTCCAGTACTATCTTCGTGTTGTAGCGCGCCTTCGATAACATAGGAAATAATTTCCATATCGCGGTGACCATGTTCACCAAAACCTTTACCTGGCATAACCATGTCATCGTTGATTACCCGTAACACCGAAACACCCATATGTTTTTTGTCGTAGTAATTACCAAACGAAAAACTATGTTTGCTATCTAACCAGCCAAAATTTGCTTTGCCTCGATCTGCTGACTTTCTAATATATTTCATGGATAAACGCCTTCAATTGATTTACTTGAAGTGATTATATCGTTCTTATTTACAGCTTAAAATTAGCATTATTAGTATATGTTATTCGTATTTTAAGAATGTTTATAAAGTCCTTATTGTTAAGTGTTTTGCAAGTTCAGGCATTGTAACCTCAGCTCTGTTATAAAACTTCTAGCGGCAGGGCCAAGTGAGTCACCATCTTTAAATGTAAGATAAAGTTGGGTAGAGCGTTGTCTATTCTCATTTAACTTTAAGGGTATTAGTTGCTTATTGTTCAGGTGTTGCTCAATTAAGTTAACAGGTAACCAAGCAAAACCTAAGCCCTGACAAATCATGTCAATTGAACTTTGCAAATGGCTAACTGTCCAGCGCTGATTTGCTTCTAGCCAGCCTTCACTGACTTTGTTGTCTTTATTTAGCTGTGCTGAATCTCGCACCACTATTTGTCGGTAAGACTTCAGGTCTTCTAAGCTGAGCTTGCGCTTAAGTTTATGCAAAGGGTGAGTAGGGCTAGCAACAGCGTTAAAGGTGATATAGCACAAGCTTTCACTAAAGCCAGCACCTAGCGAAATAGGTGATATAGCAATTTCAACATCATCCTTACCTAGTAACTCACTAGCGCCGCTGAGTATGGTTTCAATTAATTCAATTTGCAGTAAAGGATATTGTACGGAAACATTTTCAAGTACTTGATATAACACCGAGCGAGGAAATATTTCATCAACAGCAACTTTTAGTTTAGTTTCAATGCCTTGGCTTAAGGTGTGGCCAATAGCTTCAATTTTCCTAGCTTCTGCTAGTAAATAATCTGCCCGTTGCAACATTAATTGACCGGCTTCTGTTAATACTGTTTTTCGGCCAACTATTTTGAATAGCTTTACATCTAATGACTCTTCTATTTTGCTAACCGCATTATGAATACTTGATTGGCTTTTATGAACACCTTGTGATGCTTGATTAAAACCACCAAATTCAACTACCGCATGAAACATACGCCATTGTTCTAGAGAAATCCTCAGCATTTTACACTCGCTTAATTTGTTATTGGCGCTGTTGTAACAGCATTTTTGTCACTATCTTCACAAGGGCTACCGTCACTATTACGACAAGTGTTTAGCTTATCTTGCTCTGCTTTATCTGTGCTTAACACTTGTTTTAAATCTGCAGTGCGTTGTCTTACCGCGATACCGTAGCTGTGATCATCACCCCATAAGCTAGCTAAAGCGACTAATGATTCGTTATCATGCCGGGCGAATATTCTACCCGCGCGTTCAGCATTTTTCTGCTCATTACCTAACAATGCCAGAGCTTCGACCCCTAGATTAAGCGCGGAATCAAAGGTTTCGCGTTTAAAAGCAGTAATGCCAAGATTCATTAATTGGTAGGCATGGCGACGATCAATTGCCCGCGCGACAATTTTTAACCCAGGGTAGTGCTTTTGGGCCAGTGTCGCTATTTCCAGTATTTTATCCGCATCATCAATTGCTATCACTAGCAGTTGTGCTTCATTAGCGCCTGACGCTTCTAGCAAGTCTTTACGTGCTGCATCACCATAAAAAACTTTGTTGCCAAAACGTCTTAATAGTTCTATTTGGCTCGGGCTATGGTCCAAAATTGATAAATGATAACCTTGTGCTGTCAATAAACGACCAATAACTTGACCAAAACGACCATAACCCGCAATGATGACATTTTTAGTGGCTTCTATTTTTTCAGGTTCATCAAAGGCTTGCTGTGCGTTATCTTCTCGGTTGATTATTTTTTCATAAAACATCAATAGTAAAGGGGCCATTAGCATAGATATAGCAACTACTAAGGTGGTTAACTTGGTTTGTTCAACAGTCAGAATTTCTAGTGAGCTGGTGAGAGAGAGCAAAACAAAGGCAAACTCTCCACCTTGCGCTAGGGCCAATGTGAACAGCAACTTTTGTTTGCTTTTAATGTTAAAAACGTAAGCAAGGGCATATAACACCAATGCTTTAATGACAATTAAACCCATGACAAAGATCATGACGTTGCTAAATTGCTCAATTAATAGCGGAAAATCGATTGATGCCCCTACAGTGATAAAAAATAACCCAAGTAATAAACCTTTAAAAGGTTCAATATCAACTTCTAATTCATGTCTGAATTCACTTTCTGCTAATACTACACCGGCTAAAAATGTGCCCAGTGCTGGTGATAAACCAATTTTTTGCATAACGACAGCAATAACGATCACTAAAAATAAGGCAAAAAGGGTAAACAGCTCGCGCAAGCGTGTTTCCGCGATATAACGAAAAAGTGGTGCAGAAATATATCGACCAGAAAAAATGATCGCGGCAATGGTCGCTAAAGATATTAATACCTGAGCGTAAACAGGTAAATGTTCAATTAAATTGCTATGGCTGGAGGCAACATGGCTAATTTCAGTAAAGGCTAGCAAGGGCAATAATGCTAAAATCGGAATAACGGCAATATCTTGAAATAGCAAGACTGAAAAAGCATTTTGTCCCGCTTCTTGTTTGATCCAACCTTTTTCAGCTAAGGTCTGTAATACAATTGCGGTTGATGATAACGCAAGCATTAAGCCTATAGCTAAAGCCGTTTCCCAGCGTAAGTTTAAAATAAAATAGCCAACAACAAAAAATAGCGAACTTGTCAGCAAAACTTGCAGTCCACCTAAGCCCATAATGGAATGCCTAAGTTTCCATAACCTTGAAGGTTGTAGCTCTAAGCCAACTAAAAACAACATCATCACCACACCGAACTCAGCAAAGTGCATAACATCAGTTTGATCGCCAACAAGTCCGAAGGCAAAAGGCCCAATAATAATACCTGCAATGAGATAACCTAGCACAGAGCCTAAGCCTAATCGCTTTGCAATCGGCACAGCGACAATGGCTGCGGCTAAATAGATGACTGCCATTTCTAACATATGATTCTCTTTTTAATAATGTTAATTAACAACTGCATTTTTATAATGTTAGTACTTTTTTTAATATACATAACCTTGGTTTAGCTCTTAATCTATTCACCTCTCTACACTGTATTATACCCACAGCTTAGCGCGTTAATCTTATTAATCAGCTTGCGTTATTTATGCTGAACGTTTAATTGTGTTAGTTTTAAACGATTTGTGTGTAAATTGGTCTTTTCTGTTAATCGCTCGTTCAAAAGCTCAGGCAAATTGGCTTTAGACAATGTACTTGTTAGAATATTTAGCGCGTAATTGACGAGTAAATGATCCTGATCTAATTACCTAGAAAGATTTATAGAAGCTTCACTTATCAGTAATCGAATAATAAGATAAGCTAAGTCATCGTAAACCTTTACTAAATTAGCACTGACGCTAGTGCTAAGAGTTGATTGTTCGCCAGACTTACTCAGAGATATGACTAAATAAAACTCAGTATTTTAGCTCATCATTTACTATGAGCTAAATGTAGGACAAAATCCCTTTTCCATGCAATGTCAGAATCATTAAAAATGATGTCATCAGGTTGATAGTAAGGGGTTATAACATCGTGTCGTAAGGTTTCAGCAAGGCCGGTTTAGTTTTGGTTATTTATATTCAGTTTACATTTGGTTTTTTGAGAATAAAATAACTGTAACGTCCTAATTAAAATGCACATTAAGGGTTGTCGTGATTTCAAAATTACCTCGCTGGGTAGAATATGGTTCATTTTTGCTTGCACTCATTGCTGGGCTTGTTAATGCTATTGGCTTACTTGGGTTTAAACATCAATCTATTTCACATTTATCAGGCACAGCCACACTGATTGGCACCGGTATGTTCAATTCAACGGCCTCGGATGTACTGCATTTATCAATCGTTATTGTTAGTTTTGTTATTGGTGCTGCGATATCCGGTTATTTTTTACGTAATGGGGCTTTAAAGTTAGGCCGTAATTACAGTGGCTTACTTTATGTTGAAGTGATATTTCTTCTTGGTGCGACATACTTCTTAACCAATGACTCTCTTAACGGCCATTACTTAGCTTCAGCAGCTTGTGGACTTCAAAATGCACTTGCGAGCACCTTTAGTGGCGCTATTATCAGAACCACTCATGTTACCGGTATATTTACCGACTTAGGTATTATGTTAGGAGCTAAGTTGCGGGGCGAAGTGTTTGATAAACGCAAAGCACTGTTGTTAGTTTTGATTATTACCGGTTTTATCATGGGCGGTACTTCAGGCGCATTCTTTTTTAGCCTTTATAAATTCCACGCGTTATTTATTCCTGCGGGCTTATGTTTGTTATTGGCTTTATCGTATTCACTCTACAATGCCAAGGTCAGCAGTTAAACCTAGTCGTCATTTTCAGCAGCTCTGTGCAGCGCTTAATAGTCACGCTCGTTTGAAAACTATTTGGCGTCAAGTGACACAATTGCCGCTAGTCCTTGGTAAAATGTACTTACAGTGCATAATTTTCTGATGTTCTCACGCTGATTTTATACTTATCCCGAAAAAGTTTTGGTAGAATTGCCGCATTGAAATTTAGCTAAGGAATTGAACTTTGTTTGCTGGTCGCTTTAATCATATAAGTTTTAAAGGTGATATATTTGGTGGTGTCACAACAGCAATTATATCTTTACCTTTAGCACTCGCTTTTGGTGTTGCCTCTGGCGCAGGTGCTGAAGCCGGGCTTTGGGGCGCCATTTTAGTTGGCCTTTTTGCGGCTTTATTTGGTGGTTCAACCTCGTTAATATCTGAGCCTACGGGTCCAATGACCGTGATCATGACGGCGGTTCTCACCAGTATGATGGCAAAATACCCAGAATCAGGTATGGCGATGGCCTTTACCGTTGTGATGATGGCGGGGGCTTTTCAAATTTTAATTGGTACGCTCAAACTTGGCAAATATGTCACTTTAATGCCATACAGTGTGGTTTCTGGCTTTATGTCAGGTATTGGGGTTATTTTAATTATTTTGCAGTTATCACCACTGTTAGGACAAGCGGCTCCGGCCGGCGGTGTTTTAGGCACTATTTCAGCGCTACCTAATATTTTATCGAATATTAATTTTAGCGAGTTACTATTGGGTATTTTAACGCTAGCGGTGTTGTTCTTTTTCCCAAAACACTATCGTAAATATGTGCCTCCTCAGTTGGTAGCGCTCGTTGCCATTACCTTATTATCCGTTATATTTTTTGATACTGACAGCATACGACGTATCGGTGAAATACCCGCCGGTTTACCCTCAATTGTTATCCCACACTTTAATGCCGATATGTTTATGACCATGATTGTCGATGCACTGGTACTAGGCACATTAGGTTGTATCGATACCTTATTAACAGCGGTTATTGGTGATTCATTAACCCGAACCGAGCACGACTCAGACAAGGAGCTTCGCGGACAAGGCCTTGCTAATATGATTTCTGGTTTATTTGGCGCATTACCTGGTGCGGGTGCCACTATGGGCACAGTAACAAATATTCAGGTTGGCGCTCGTTCACCTTTATCAGGCATTGTTAGGGCGCTAGTACTTGCCTTAGTGGTGTTAATTGCGGGCGGGTTAACAGAGCCTATTCCTATGGCTGTACTAGCTGGTATTGCAGTTTATGTCGGTTTTAATATTTTAGATTGGAGTTTTATACAACGCGCACATAAAGTCAGCTTACAAGGCATGATGATCATGTACGGCGTAATGCTACTTACCGTGTTTGTTGACTTAATTGTTGCAGTAGGGCTTGGCGTATTTATTTCTAATATCATTATTATCGAGCAATTAAGTAGAGAGCAAGCAAGACAAGTAAAAGCCATTAGTGATAACGATCAAGATGTTGTGCCATTAACAGACAGTGAACGTGTGTTACTTGATAGAGCCAATGGCAAGGTGTTGTTTTTCTATTTATCAGGACCAATGATTTTTAGTGTTTCAAAAGCTATTTCTCGTCAACATAGCCGTGTAGGTGACTACCAAGCTATGATACTAGATTTAACCGATGTACCTATGTTTGACGTTACCGTAGGCTTAGCACTTGAAAATGCGATTAAAGATGCGCAAGAAGCAAACTGCGCTGTATTCTTACTTTGTCCGAATCAACAAACTCGACAACAATTGGCTAAATTCGAATTATTAGACAGAGTACCTAAGGAAAACGTTTATGATTTTCGTCATGAAGCACTTTTAGCATCATTAGCCTATGTTGAAAGTCTCTCGAGTGATGTGAGTTAATTGATGGTGTTTTAGCCCAGTATTATTTGTCGATAACTCAGATAAACAAAATAGCAACAAAGTATGCCAACAGCGGTAAAACTTACATTACATTTTACCGCTGTTGGCTATCGCTTAATATCATAAGTACTTACCCAAAAATTATAAAATTGACATCCGCCGATTAATCTAAATTATCATACTCTTAACTGTAGTTAATCAAAATCTCATTCAAGCTTTAAGCGCTTATTCTGTTCTATCTGATAGTAATCTAACGATTATAATCAGCTTGAACGGTCACTCAAAAATCACTTGAACGACTGTTCATAGATCTTTATAGTAGAGGCAACGTTAAGAACCGACATTCCAGATCTAAACAATTGATAGGTTAAGTATGATTAAATTTTATTTTCACCCAACACCAAATCCAATGAAAGTTGCTCTGTGCTTAGAAGAGTTAGCCTTGCCTTACGAGTTGATACCTGTAGACACCTTAAAAGGGCAGCAACATACAGCTGAATATCGGGTAATGAATCCAAATGGTAAAGCACCAACAATTGTCGATAATGGCAAGAGAGTATTCGATTCTAATGCTATTTTAATGTACTTGTCTGAAAAAACAGGATTATTGGCAGGTAAAACAGAAGATCGTAGTGAAATGCTTTCATGGTTAATGTTTTTAGCTACAGGTTTAGCACCATTTTCTGGTCAATCAGTACATTTTAGACACGCAGCTCCTGAACAAGTACCTTATGCTATTAATCGCTACTTATTTGAAGCTAAACGCCATTATGAAGTGTTAGAAATACATCTGGAAGGGCGTGAATATATTGTCGGCGATGAATATTCAATTGCTGATATTTCTGCTTGGGGCTGGATTGATAAAGCAACCGTAGTGTTAGGTGAAGATGGTTTAGCAAGTTATCCAAATTTAAAACGTTGGTTTGAGAGTATTAATACTCGACCTGCAGTGGAAAAAGCACGAAACATTGCCAAAGATATAGCATTTAAATCAGATTTTGATGATGAAGCTGCCCGCGCACTTTATCCGCAAAACTTCACCGAATAAGCATAGAATTTTAGGACTCATAAAATGAAAGAACAATATACACCCCCTACAATATGGACTCATGACGCTGAAAGCGGTGGTAAATGGGCAAGTATTAATCGCCCAGTTTCTGGTGCTACACATACCAAAATACTCCCTGTTGGTGAACATGCTTTGCAGTTATACTCAATGGGTACACCCAATGGGCAAAAAATCACTATCATGTTAGAAGAACTACTTGCCCTTGGTAAATCTGCTGAATATGATGCCCATATGATTAAAATTACTGAAGGTGATCAGTTTTCATCAGGCTTTGTTGATATTAATCCTAACTCTAAAATTCCTGCTTTGGTTGATCATACCCCTGATGGCGCTGAGACTGTATTTGAATCTGCGTCAATTTTAGTTTATTTAGCCGAGAAATTTTCAGCCTTATTACCTGAAAAAAGTACTCAGCGTACACAAGTGATGAATTGGTTATTTTGGTTACACGGCTCTGCTCCTTATTTAGGGGGCGGTTTTGGCCATTTCTACGCTTATGCACCAGAAAAATTTGAATATGCTATTGATCGTTTTACCATGGAAACAAAACGCCAATTAGATGTATTGGACAAACAGTTAGCTAAGCATGAATTTATTGCCGGTGACGAATATAGCATTGCCGATATAGCCACTTGGCCTTGGTATGGTAATTTAATTTTAGGTAAGCTTTACGATGCAAAAGATTTTCTACAAGTTGCAGACTATAACCATATTCAACGTTGGGCTAAAGCTATGCTAGCTAGACCGGCTGTGCAACGTGGTTGCATTGTTAATCGAACCTGGGGAGAAGCTTGGGAACAGCTTGAAAATCGCCATAGCGCTGAAGATATCGATAACGTTTTAGCGCTTAAACCAGTTTAGGTGACGAGCAATAGCTTTAAATGATAAAATTAAAAATTGAGTAACATTATTGTTACTCAATTTTTATCATTTATTTATTATTAAGCAAGAGACTATTAAGTAGATATGAGTACGAAAGCAAAATTTGATCGCGCAGAGGTGATTGAAAAAGCCAAGAACCTTTATTGGGAAAAAGGCTATCACGCCACATCAATGAGAAACCTACAAGATGTTATCGATATGCGTCCTGGTAGCATTTATGCGGCTTTTGGAAGTAAAGATAACTTATTTAAAGAAGCTTTAAATTGTTACGCTCAAGAAAGCACTGAGCATCTTGCTAACTGCATTGCAGCAGAATCTAAAGTACTGGAAGGGCTTAAATTATTCATAAATAGCGTAGCAATATGCAATGGAGATTCAGCGCCAAATGGTATGTGCATGATCGTTAAAAGTATTGCAGAATTGACACAAAACGATAGTCCTGAGTTACTTGCCGTAGCAAAAACAATTTTAGTCAACGTAGAGGCGTCGTTTACTGATATATTTCGTCAAGCCATCAGTAACGGTGAAATCAAAACAGATAAAGATCCCGCAGAATTAGCCCGTTTTTTTCAAATTCAGCTTATTGGTTTGAAAACCTATGCGCAAATTGCAAATAATAGCTCAGTAATAGAAAAATTTATTGATGATATTTTTAATCAATTACAAGATTAACCATGATTTACATCTGTAGTGCCATTTAATTGCATTGGTAAAACTTATCATTATTATTTAACACTACCATCTAATAACGTTTACTGTGATCTCCGATAACGTTAGGTTTGCCATCAATAAATTAAGATCGCTTTGTGCGCATTGGTGCATAAACGAAATTAGAATAACTAACTCGCTTTTGCAGAAATTTAGAATAATAAAAAAGGCCTGCTTGCGCTTTCAAAGCCTGATACTGAACCATATAATGGTTGTTGAGTTAAAATAGTTTTTTTCCGCTAACTTTATCCGTTATGAAATAATAAACGAACTTGAGAAAAGTAAAATAACCTCAACGTTGTTATAATCCATGGCACCGCAACAGTTGATAATTTTGATATAATTCTTATATTTGAACCATCGATAGCATTTAAAACAGGAAAGTATTTAGTGGTTGAAAGTATTGTATTAATGTTTGAAAATATTGTCTTAGTGGTATTTTTTTCTTATTTATTTGTAGCCACCTATCTTTGTAGTCTCAGTTCTGGCAATCGCTTAAGTCATAAACTACTTGCAGCTTATTTACTGGTTGTAGTCATTGATTTGAGTAACATCATATTTAACGACTTTTACCAAGCATATCCCGATCTAGATATGCTCAGATATAATATTTCACTGTTTATGGGGCCTACTTTATACCTTTATGTTAAAGCAGCTATTTATGATGACTTTACATTAAAAATTAAACACTTACTGCACACCATTCCTTACTTCATAGCTTGTCTCGTGATGATACCCAATTTTTTCAGTGTAGATAATGCTTCAAAACAGCTTTGGTATGACAACTTCACTGATGTGCCTGAATTAACCTTTATTCATTTCATGACGTCTATACTACTGGGCTTTTACCTTTTTTTTATTTATAAACATATAATAAGGTATCGAAAATTTGTTGTAGAAAATTACTCTGATGCAGATAGATTAAACAAACGTTGGTTAACCCAACTGATATTTTTGTTTACTCTGATCTATCTCATAGGTTTAGGGAGAATGTATTTTAGGTTCTCTATTTACCAAAATTATGAATATGAAAGATTAGTGCAACTAATCATGATTATTTTGGCGTTATTGAGTATTTGTTGGATATTGTGGCAAGCACTGCATAAACCCAACCTATTTACCGGAGTAAGTTCAACCATAGAAGTTATTGATGAACTGGTTGCGAGCCAAGAAAACTCAAGTGATCCTACGATTAGTGTTATCGAAACTGAAAAATATGATGCGATTGTTTCAAGGTTAAGGGACTACATGCAGCTGCGCAAACCTTTTTTAGATCCCTCTTTGAGCGTAGAAACTTTGGCAGAACAAATTAATCTACCTAGCAGTGAACTTTCACTTACTATCAACAGAATCATTGGGCAACATTTTTTTGATTTCGTGAATTCTTATCGAATCAATTTAGCTGCCGAAATGCTGCTCACAGATGAGCAACAACAAAAAACGGTATTAGAGATCTTGTACGAGGTAGGGTTTAATTCAAAATCATCGTTCAATACCGCCTTTAAAAAACACCTTTTGATGACACCTTCTCAATATCGAAAATTACATTCATAAATTATCAAGAAGAATGAATTAATTTTCATTAATCGCTCTACCCCAATATAAATGTAAGGTCCGACTTTTTTAGTCGGTCGAATTCTCATGAGAACTACGCCATTATAGCCTTCAATGTTAACGCCATTTCGATTTAACGAAAGGTGGAACGATCGCCCAATAACGACTGCCTCCATGACTAAGTTAGGAGGGAAATATTTACTATTGGGTTTCATGTTTAGTATATAAAGGATAAAAAATGAGCAGGTCAATTGGTTATAATACAGCAAAGTTTATGAAAGCTAGTGTACTTTCACTAAGTCTATTAGTGGGGCTAACAAGTAGTTTGGTACAGGCCGACGAAATAGACGATTTTCTGCGTGCTGAAATGCTCGAAAGAAAAATTCCAGGTTTACAACTGGCTGTTGTTAAAAATGGAAAAATAATTAAAACCGCCAGTTATGGACTCGCTAACATTCAAGATGCTGTTGCGGTAGACGATGACACGGTATTTTCGATTAACTCAATTACTAAAGCATTTACCGGTGTCGCGGTAATGCAATTGGTTGAACAAGGTAAACTTGAACTATCAGCCAAAATCTCTAAATATTTAGCAGATTTACCCGTTGAGTGGCATAACGTCACAGTAAAACAGTTATTGACCCATACTTCAGGGCTTCCAGATATTATGAACGGTGACACGGGTAAGTTAATTTCTAATGAGGGTGCAAAGGCGTCATGGGAGTTGGTTAAACAACGACCGCTAGATTTTGCAGCCAATAGCCAGTTTAGTTATAACCAAACGAATTATTTGCTGATAGGTAAAATTATCGACAGTGTGAGTGGTCAAAATTTTATTGACTATATAACGCAAAATCAATTACGCAAAGCAGGCATGAAAAGAACTGAAGAAGCTGGTTTTTCAAACCTTCATGACGTTATAGCGCACTCGGCGCGTCGTTATACTTATTATTATGGAGCGGGGGAAATTGCTAACGTAAAAGCGATTGACTTCCCTGAGTTTCTTCGTACTGCGGCAGGCATGAGTTCTAGCGCTAAAGAAATTGCTACTTGGGTAATTGCCTTACAAAACGGAGAACTCTTAAGTAAGCCTTCAAGTATCGAGACTCTATGGACACCAGCGGTACTCACTAACGGTAAAACAAAAGGTTTTAATAATTTGTTAAATGGTTATGCATTAGGATGGCCTGTAGTTGCTAGGCATGAACATCCAGCTGTTGCGCCTTCAGGAGGGAATCGTGCCGCATTTTTTGTTTACCCAGAAGATGATCTGTCTATTGTGGTACTCACCAATTTAATGGGCGGCCTTCCATCACTCTTTATCGATGAAATTGCCGGTTTTTATATTCCTCAAATGAAAGCGGAAAATGGTTTTGGTTTGCCTCCTGCCATAAAAACACTCTGGAAGTCTTTAGAGTCAAAAGGATATGAACAGGCGGTTCAGGTTGTGAAAGAGTTGCAGAAGACTCATCAACTAAAGCTTGAAGAGGACGAGTTAAATACCTGGGGTTATAAACTGATTGAGCAAAAGAAGAAAAAACAAGCGCTAGCCATTTTTAAATTGAATACCTATCTGTTCCCCTTAAGTGCTAATACACACGATAGCTTGGCGGAAACTTATTGGTTGTTAGGTGATACAGATAAAGCAGTTGAGCATTATAAAAAAGTACTTGGGTTAAAGCCGGATAATAAATACGCTAAAAAACAATTAAAAAAGCTTAAAAAAACCTAAAAATGGAATGTTTCATTTTATACATCAAAGCAGTAATACGTAGAGAGTAAAGCTTTTTATAGTTCTTTGATATTATCTGTGGTTGAAGGTTTGTGGTATAGCGGTAATTTGGTAGGTGTTCTAAAGTTAATATTTGCCTTGAATTTAGCTTCTATTTAAAGACAAACAAGGATAACAGTGCTGTCATATCATTCAAATATGACAGCACTAAAATGAATTCTACCTGAACAAAGATTGCTCAAAACAGATTTGGTAAGTTGTCGGACTTTGCAAAACAAACAACAACATGTGCCAAATAACTCCATCATTTAGGGAGACGTTAGAGGTATAAAATCTAATCCGAATTAACTGTAATATCCAACCAGCTAATGACTATTTTAGGCTCCTTGTGACTGCTAGATATAGTGATTTTGTTTCGAAAATCATGACCGCTTGCTGCCCCTGAACTGTCGTTATAGTACTAAAATCTTAGGACTTCAAAGTGGCCAGAAGTTTACGTTAGCCGTTTTCAATTTATCCAAAGACAACAGTCCTAATAAGGCAGACATAACCTGGTATAGTTCGATGTCACTCGCTATCAGATGCAAAGGCAATTGAGTGGCAATGGTGCTAGAGGCTTTTCAATTAACCACAGTTTACATGAATAAATCAATGTGTTGTCAACATTAAGCCAAGCATTCCTAAAACAAATCCCAGTAAGGCACCCATGGGTGGTGCCCAATGTTTTTCTAACTTAACTTGTGGTGCTAAATCTTGGAAGATAGAGTAAAGAATACCACCAGAAGCAAACAACATAATCGCTGAGATAGCCTGCGGAAATTCTGACAGCCAAAAGTAGCCAGAAACACCAGAAATAGGGCCCAGTATCGCCATTAACGCAAACACCGTAATAATTTTTTTAGGTTTATACGCCGCGGTTGAATTTAATTCTCGATAAGCACTAAAACCTTCAGGTAAGTTTTGTAGGGCAATAAGGGCTGCCAGTAAATAGGCATTACTACTGCCAGTAGCAAAAGCAGCGCCAAGAGCAATAGATTCAGGAATAAAATCAGACAACATAGCTGCAAGTTGGCTAGCTGGTGTATTGATTTTTTTAAGAAAAATATCGAGCAGCATAAAACAAACAACACCTGAGAGAAACCAAATACTTGCCGATACTGGTTTAAGGTTAGCAATACCCTCCGGCACTAAAACCAAAGCGACAGCAGATAAAAGTGCACCACCACCAAAAGCGGTAATGCCATGTCTTAACTCGTCTTCAATCCACTGATTATCAATTTTTTCTAAGTACGCTAACACTGCCCCTAAAGCCATGGCTAAACCGGCAAGCAGGGAGCATGTGATAACAATTAATAAAGTGTTCATGTCTACATCCATCATGCGCTAATTATTTTCGACGGCAGTTAAAAATGGTTCTAATTCAGTAACACTGACCTTAAGCTTTTCAAGTGGTTACGTCAACAATGCCGGCAGAGAACTTTAAGCTCAACTGGAAGATAATGATTGGATTTATCTCAGTGAAACGCTCAATTCAATAGCCCATTCAATAACAATTATTTCGTGGGCTAAGTTAACGTTAATAAGCTTGTGAATAGCCAACTCAATATAGTTTCATGTCAATAAAGCAAATAATTGTAACGTGATGGCTGGGCAATATTTAATATTATTTTTGTGCTTTAAAAATTTCGTTTAATTTTCCTGCTAGACGAACGCCTGCTTTCGACAATTGCTGATTTAATAAAGGCGTGTTTTTGTAAGCGTATTGGTAGCCTATCTCCATGTCTTCTGGGAGGTTATATACATTTCCTCTAATAGATTTTGAGTCTTTAGCCCAATCTAGGTAATCCGACTTTTGCCAAGATTCTACAGTATCTTGAGGATAATTATTTAAAAATTCGGCATATTCGCTATATGACAGTTTTTGATGCGCTATCAATGATGTATCCCATACAGCATGAAGTCTGGTATCTTTTCCAAACCACTTAACGGTAATGTCATTGCCGCCACGGTCATCCCTGCGACCCACATGCAGCGGTTGATGTATATCACCAGTAAAATGAATAAAAAATGCCAATGCTTGCCACTTTTCTTCACGCGTAAGTGTCTTGTCTCTCAGTTGAAGTTCATAGTCAGATAAAGCTTTTAAAATATCGCCTTCTTTAGAACGAGTAAATCCATCAAAGGACTCATCATCATCGACAGAAACATAATGCCAAGGTTTTGCAAAGTCCCAGTGTTTATCTGAACGTATTTCATCAGGCCAAGTGGCTAATTTTGCTAAAGGATCACCATTAGTTATTTCCATAAGGGCAGCTTTAGCTTCAGGGGTTAAGTGTTCTTCTGCTATATCGGCAACAATACGGTGCCCATTTTGGCCAAGTGCTAATGTAGAAGTACTTAAAAATGATAGTAAGAGTATTGCACTGGCGTTAATTTTGTTTCTCATCTACAGAGTCCTAGAAGATATTATTTGTGCAGTAAGTACTAAAGCACATATTTACGGGGTAATTTACCTACTTTATCGTTAACTGACCATAACCATTGATAATATTTATTCATATATAAGTTAGATTGTAACTTTAAGCAGAGGTGATTATAAACAATGGTAAAGGTATAACCGCAGAACTTTATCTCGCTTACGGACAACTTATGAGTACGTGAATTTAGGCAATAAAAAAGCCTTGTAAAAACAAGGCTTTAATATTTTATATTTGGTCGGAGTAGCAAGATTCGAACTTGCGACCTCACGTCCCCCAGACGCACGCGCTACCAAGCTGCGCTATACCCCGAATGATAAGCTTAATGGGGATAAAAGCTTATCATTGTATAATAATGATTTACGCTTCAAATGCAATTAAAAAACACATTCTACTCGCTAAGCGACTAATTATTGTACGTTATTTCCTTGTTTACTGAATTGCTTGATAAAGTGCACGCCATCAATCATCAGTGGAAAGTCAGGTTTAGCGGTAATTGGCGCGGTAAGTTGAATAGAATAGCTTTGGAAATTACCATTTTGGTCAACAAACATTGACTTGTCTTTATTAAAAACGACGATGCCATTATCCATAGTATTAGCAATAATACGGTCATGACTTAACTCTTTAATATCGGTACCATTACTATAACTTTTAGCTTCAACATCACATGATAGCCAGCGCTTAATTAATGTCGGCTGTACATCCATGTGGCTAGTTAATTTGTCAATAGATCTGTTTTTACTTTCAGGTAAAACCAGTAGCGCTGGTTTAATGGATAAACTTGTGTCAAACGTATGATTGCCAATCGAGCTGATCCATAGAATATCTTTTTGCTGCTTCTTATTTTGCGCTGATATCAAGGCGTCTAAAAATAATTCAAACTGATAACTATTATTACCTTTAAAATAGAACAAATGTAAACCCGGTGCGTAGCTATTAAGTTTATCGGCAAATATCAAACTTGAAATGTCATCTAACTTTGTTTTCTCTGGAAATAATTTATCTGTTAGCGTGAATAAGCTCATGTCATTTACAGGTTGTTCGTTGCTACTTTCACCGACAACGGTAAATGATTTTGCTAAATCTTTCCTCGCCATAATTTGCAATAGCAAAGGTTGTGCTTGTTGTTCTGTTAGCGCTTTTTTATAGATACTTGGCAAACTATAAAACAGGTTAAACCAAGCCTCTTTTGGTAACGCGTTATCGACATGATTATCAAGCGAGAGCTTGCCTTGCTTGATTCTATGCTTAATTTTATCTAATTGCTTAACTTGCAATGTTTGATCTGATATCACCATAAAAACAGATTGTTTTAATGCGTTATCGCTCGGGCATTGCCCTTGGTAAGTCGGGTATTGAGGCACTGAATCCGTAAAGGCAAGTGGGCTGGTTCGGCGAGCAATATAGTCAACTTCATCGAACATGCCATATTTTGTTAATAGGGTTTTAGCGGTTGATGGGTATGACAACGGTAATACGGTATCTTGACGTAATACGTCATATTCAAGGTTAGCGTCAGCCCATATATGAACAATGTGACTTAAAAAGAAAAAGGCCACTAACGGGATAACAATGAACCTGGCAAAAATTGTTTTTTGTAATTCTTTTAAATGCTTCCATGCATAGTTTGAGGTGATTAGTTCAAAAGATAAAATCACCATGGTCAGTACTAAACTAACAAACCAAAATGCACGACTATTTTGCTGTATTTCATTACTAATAAGCTCAAGTATCGGGGCACTTGAAGAAATATTTAAATGGTAGCCTAATCGTGTGTAGATATATGCGTCGAGTAATAATAGTAATAACTCGGCGGTAAAAATGATAGAAGCGACAACCCGTATAAACCTCGTTCTTGGAAATAATAAGGTGATCGGGAACAAAATGAGTACAAAACTCATAAAAGTTAAAAACGCCATGTGGCTTAACCACGTCGTAACCAAATAGGTTTTACCTAATAAGGTGTCAGGCATCGACTCACTTAATATATAAATAGACGATAATAATATCGCAGCAATAATATTAAAAAAGGTGAACCAATGGCTCCAGCTAACTAACTGTAATAGGCGCTTACTATAGGGTTTTGATTCAAATGAAACCATTGCGTCGTTTAATTCTCTTATTATTGTTTGTCATTGTCGCTTTCAAGTTATACGTTTTATTTAGATTTTTGTATAGATTGTTTTAATGCACCGGCAAAATTGTTTACTATAACTTCACGTTGCTCTTCTGGAATATTATTTATAATAATTTCTGTCAGGGTATTTCCTAGGCACATCAGCGCTAGATCAGGGGTTGCAGACTCTTTTACGAGTACATTATGCAAATCTTTAATAATTTTTTCTACACGTTCGTTGGAATACTTGGATACAATAGGCATCTTAAACACTTAATGGTAATTTAATAAACAGACTTAAGTTTATCAAATGCCCGAACAATATAATACTGACCTTTATCTATGAGTTTAATAATTTCGAACATTGCACTGCATTTTTTATCAAAAAAAGAAGAAACTGGTGAAGTTTTACTCAGGTTAGGTCCTGAAGATGTCGCCGCAAGCAGCAAAATTGAAAGTTTTGTTGATGCCTTACATAAAATTTACAACAGTAAAGGCAGTAAAGCATATGGACATTTTTCTTCCATGCCAGCTGAGGGCGATAGCGCTCGTTTTGTTGACATTATGGAAAGCTACTTGGGCGATGTACATAGTTTTCACCAATTTAGCAGCCAAGCAGCAAATTTACTTAAAAACGAATTAGAAAAATACGATCTTGCTGAAACTGGCTATTTAATTGTTTGTCATTACGAGTATATGGGAGGCCGTTATTTACTAGCCGCTATTATTCCAATTTCAGAGCATTACTCTGTTGACGGTGAATTAAATATTTCTGCCGATCAACATTTAGACACCAGTAAATTACAGCTAGCCGCTCGTATAGACTTGTTTGATTATCAAGATAATGCTGAAGGTAATCGTTATATTTCTTTTATTAAAGGCCGTGCGGGACGTAAAGTTTCTGACTTTTTCTTAGACTTTTTAAGTTGTGAAGAAGGTTTAAACGCAAAAGAGCAAACGCAAACATTAGTACAAGCAGTAGAAGACTTTGTTGCGGTTAATCAATTTGACGCTGATGAAAAACAACAAACGCGAAAAGAGTTATTAACTTACTGTAAAGAGCAAAAAGAGTCAGCCCAAGATGTATCGTTACAAGAACTTGGCAATGTCATCAAAACTGAAGAAAATGGCCAAGATTTTTATAAATTTTGCCAAGAGCAATCATACCCAATTGAGGAGTCATTCCCTCATGATCAAGCTGTTGTTAACAAAGTCACGAAATATTCAGGATACGGTAATGGTATCAGCTTAAGTTTTGAGCGCAGCCATTTGGGTCAAGATGTAGTTTATAACCAAGCTAACGAAAGTATTACTATATTTAAAGTACCACCAAACTTAAAAGCCCAGTTACTTGCCTTATTAGAAAACAACGCGAAACAAAATCAGCCAGCAACAATGGCAGTAGAGTCTAGTAACGAAGACTCAGAAAATGACTTTTAGCACTAAGCTAATATGCTAGCGCAGTAAAACACAAATATACGGCCTGAAAATGGCTGTAGAACGCAAAGAATTAATAGGAAATAAAATGACGACTATCACAATCACACGTCCAGACGATTGGCATGTACATTTGCGCGATGGCGCCGCTTTAACTAACACCGTAGCTGATATTAGCCGCTATTTTGGCCGTGCGATTGTCATGCCAAATTTAGTGCCGCCAGTAACCAATGCTGAACTTGCAATGCAATATCACCAACGCATTATGGCCGCTAAGCCAAGCGCTCAATTCCAGCCGTTAATGGTGTTGTACTTAACAGACCAAACAACAGCTGAAGATATTAAAGCGGCAAAAGCATCAGGTATAGTTTATGCCGCAAAGCTATATCCAGCAGGTGCAACAACCAATTCATCTTCTGGTGTTACCAATGTAGATAACATTGCCTCAGTATTAGCAGCAATGGAAGAAGTGAATATGCCACTGTTGGTACACGGTGAAGTCACTGATCACGATATCGACATATTCGATCGTGAAGCGGTGTTTATCGATAGTATATTACGTCCATTAGTTGCAAAGTATCCAACACTGAAAATAGTGTTAGAGCATATCACCACTAAAAATGCCGTTGATTTCGTTAAAGCAGCAGGTGATAACGTTGCAGCAACAATTACTGTTCATCATTTATTATTCAACCGTAACCACATGTTGGTTGGCGGTATACGCCCACATTTTTATTGCTTGCCAATACTCAAGCGTAATATTCATCAACATGCACTTATTGAAGCTGCTACAAGTGGTAGTGCTAAGTTTTTCTTAGGTACAGATTCCGCACCACATCCACAAAATGCCAAAGAATCAGCTTGTGGCTGCGCGGGTGCTTATACTGCACATGCGGCAATTGAACTCTATGCCGAAGCCTTTGAACAAGCCGGTGCGCTTGATAAATTAGAAGCATTTGCAAGCTTAAATGGTCCTAATTTTTATAACTTACCCATTAACGACGATAAAATTACTTTAGAAAAAGTGTCATGGCCTGTACCTGCTACTATGGCATTTGGTGACGATGTTGTTGTGCCTATTCGAGCAAGCGAAAGCATTGCTTGGCAAGTAAAGTTGTAGGAGATTATAAATGCAGTTATTTGTAAATGACTTGACCGTTATCGACTTTTCTTATTGTTGTACTGAGCGCGGTATTGTTGGTGAAAGCTGGATAGTTGATGTGTTGCTTGATGGTAGTTTAAATGAAATGAGCATGGTGCTTGATTTCGCTGTCGTTAAAAAGCAAATCAAGGCCATTATTGATGATGCCGTTGATCATAAGTTATTGCTACCTATGTTAGATAAAGCCATAACCGTTAGCGATTCAACTTATCGTGAAGGTCATGAATTTGTTGATTTTAAATCCAAGCAGGGCAGTTACAATTTACAGTCACCTCGCTGTGCATTTGCTAAAATTTCATCTGATAAAATTGATATAGCATCGGTAACAAGCTACTTAACCGAAATTATTCTTGAGCAATTACCAAAAAATGTTCAAGGGTTAACCTTAAATTTACGTGCTGAAAACATTGATGGCGCTTTTTATCATTACACGCATGGGTTAAAACTTCATGATGGTAATTGTCAACGTATAGCTCATGGTCATCGTTCAAAAATTCATATTTATCAAAATGGTCAACGCTCAGCAGATCTAGAGGCAGCATGGAGCTTACGTTGGAACGATATTTATTTAGCGAGCGAGGCTGATCGCATCGCTTTAGCTGATATTGAATTGTCTGCTAACGCCACTGAAAACTTAAGTGCTGATCAGCAATTGTTTTCTTATTTTGCGCCACAAGGTCGATTTGATATTGCCGTACCGAGTAATGTTTTAGATGTTGTTGATTGCGATTCTACGGTGGAATTATTAGCTGACTTCATTCTACGACAGCTAAAACAGCAATCACCAGATAACGAATTCAAAGTGGTTGCCTTTGAAGGTGTAGCAAAAGGAGCTATTGCTAATGGCTAAGTTACCTGCGCTATTCATTGTATTTACCTTGATGTTGGGGCTAACTAAAACGCATGTTGCCAGTGCAAAAACACAATTAACGGAGCAATTTTTTCAAGGTGCATTAATTGTTGGTAAAACAGCGCCTGAAAATAGAGTGATGTTAAATGGTAAAGCCATCAAAGTATCTGCTTCAGGTGACTATGCATTAGGTTTTAGCCGTGATGAAAAAAATAATAGCGTACTAACGATTACTAGCCCAAGCGGTGAAATTGAAAAGCGTACTTTAAAACCCTTAAAGCGTGAGTACAATATTCAACGAATTGAAGGCATTGCAAAGAAAATTATGAATCCCAACAAAAAAGCGAATATTCGTGTTGGCGAAGATAATAAAAAGATCAAAGCAGCGCGTACCATAGATAGTAACTTAACGGCTTTTGCACAAGGGTTTATTGCCCCCATTGAAGGCACTATTACTGGCGTTTATGGCAGTCAACGTTACTATAATGGCGTGCCTAAGTGGCCACATTACGGCTTAGATTATGCCGGTAATACCGGTGACCCTGTGAAAGCACCTGCTGATGGTGTTGTACTTATGTATGTGCCTGATATGTTTTATTCTGGTGGCACGATGATCATAGATCACGGCCATGGCGTCAGTTCAACATTTTTGCATTTGAGTGATGCTTATGTAAACGTTGGCGATAAAGTGGTCAAGGGACAACTTGTTGCTGCGGTTGGCTCAAGTGGTAGAGCCACAGGTCCACACTTAGATTGGCGGATAAATTGGTTTGATGTCAGATTAGATCCGGCATTGGTTTTAAAACTAACGCCTTTAAAATAAAAGTTATTTAAATTTACCAAGGCGATAAAAGGAAATGATGTAAACCATAGATGAAAAATATCCTCATCGCCTTTTGTTTAATGCTTAACTTCACCAGCCACGCGAAGGAAATATGACATTATTATTGTAGCGACACATTGATGGTTATCTTGTTGAAACTACATTGATTTTAGCGTGTATCTGACTACGCTTATTTGTTAATTTAAAGCTGAATGTATATTAAGTATTTAAATATTAAATTTTTTTGTGATAAATCAAGACGAATAATTAATTAATCTCAAACAGCTCCAAGCTGCTAAAAAATAAGAACAAGGATAGTTAAATGCAACCCGTAAAAGTTAATGGTTTTCAATTAACCGGTTACTCAGTTCGAACCTCCAACCTAGATGAAATGCAGCCGGAAACAGCTAAAATTGGTGATCTATGGGCACAGTTTTATAGTCAACAAGGTAGCAAGTTAACCGAGCGATCAAATGTTTATGGTGTGTACACTGATTACGACTCAGATTTTAGTGGCGATTATCGTGTTTTTGCCGCTACAGATACATCAATCAATGATGATCAATTAAGCTCGTTAAGCATAGCGGCTGGCTTATATTATGTCTTTTCAGCACAAGGCGAACTACCAAACGCTATCATCGAGTTGTGGGGACATATTTGGGAGTATTTCAGTAATGAAGATACTCATTACCAACGTGCTTATACCGCAGATTTTGAGCATTTTAAAAGCCCATCTTCATTTGATATCTATATCGCAGTAAAAGAAAAGTAGTACGGTAATTAACGTTATTCTTAGTGCTGATATTTTTCAACATATATTTACTATCACTAGAGCTGAGTAATAAAAAGACATTTATGGTAGGCCAATATTCAAATCAAATTAAAACTGGCCAGTGGTATCATGGGCCCAATAATGTCGAGCACAGCGCTAAGTTTGAACAAGCAACCGATGAAATTGAAATATGGTTTCATTGTGATGAATAACCTAATCGCATGTGTATTAAATCGAAATAAGTCATGAACATTACAGCACAAACTGCTTGGTAAGAAAGATAACGGTCATGATATTAATCCATCAAAAGTAACAGTAATGCTATGTTTTTATTTATTTTTACCTTATATTTCATTATCGAAAATAATATATTGTCGGTTTAGCGTTAATCACATGCAGACATATTTGACTAATAAAAAGGGCATAGCATGAGTACAACAGTTTTTTGCCGTTATTGTGGTGATCACATCATTGATAGCGCTAAAGATTGCCAACATTGTGGCGCAGAGCAACACTTACCCAGTGCTTTTGGCGGTGTTGCCAGTAAAAACGCACAAGGCTTGTTCGCCTTTATCTATTGTTTATTACTCGGTGTATTTGGCGTTCATCGTTTCGTTTATGGTAAAAAGCGGAGCGGGGTTTTTATGTTATTTACCTTGGGCGGTTTGGGGGTTTGGTGGGTTGCAGATTTAATTACCATACTCGCTGGACGCTTTGAAGATGCGGATGGCAACATCTTAAGTCCAATATTTTAATCTTATTGAAGCTATAACACATGATAAGCGTTAATGAATTTAACTAAACAAGCAGCAAAGACTGCGAAGGGAACATTATGAAAAAATTATCATTAGTACTATTCACCGTATTGTTAACAACAGCTTGTGCGCCAGAAGTAGGTAGTGACGATTGGTGCAAACAATTAAAAGACAAACCAAAAGGTGATTGGACAGCAACAGAAGCCAAAGATTTTACTAAACATTGTATTTTTTAATTTGCTGTCATCGGTTAAACCATACCTAACCGATATAAGCTTACTTAAACCGATAACATGCTAGCTGTGTTATCGGTTTTTTTGTAATTTGTGTAGCTAAATTTAGTGTCATAAATATAATATGTCGTTAAATATTGCTACTTTGTTGTCGAGACTTTCCGTGTACCCATTAAATTATATCGAACCTGTATTTCGCCCGCCCAGTGAGTGGAAAAGCTTAATATTACAAGTGACTAACGGTTGTTCGTGGAATCAATGCACCTTCTGTGACATGTATACCAACGACAATAAAAAATTTAAACCCAAGAAGCCCGAGATTATTGAGCAAGAATTATTAACCATAGTGGCATCTAAGTTGCCAGTGGGCAGGGTATTTTTGGCTGATGGTGATGCAATGATGCTACCCTTTAAGCGCTTAAAAGATATTCTTTTATTGATCAAAAAGCATTTACCTCAAGTAACCCGTGTATCGAGTTATTGTTTACCACGTAATTTAGGTAACAAAACGGTTGAACAATTAGCTGAGTTGAAATCTTTAGGCTTAACACTCATGTATATCGGTTGTGAAAGTGGCGACGATGAAGTGCTAACGTTAATTGAAAAGGGTGAGAGTTTTGACAGCTCTTTAGCCGCACTGACTAAAATAAAACAAGCCGGTATTAAATCATCGGTAATGATTTTAAACGGTCTGGGTGGCCCCGAACTTTTGCAACAACATGCGATAAATTCAGCCAAATTAATGAATGCTGCGCAGCCTGATTTTTTATCCACTTTAGTGGTATCTTTTCCCTTAGGTGAAGAGCGTTTTGCCAAAAATTTTAACGGCCGTTTCAGACAGTTAAATCAACAAGAATTATTTCAAGAAATGGCAACCTTATTAACGACTTTAACCTTAGATAAAACCATTTTCCGCTCTGATCACGCATCTAATTACTTGGTGCTAAAAGGTATTTTAGGTAAAGACAAGCAAGCCTTACTCGATAAAGTAAATATGGCAATTACTCAACCGCAAGCAATTCCGCTCAGACAAGAGTGGCAAAGGGGTTTGTAGAAATTAGTGACGCTGTCAGTACATAATAAAAACGATTACGCGTTACTTTTTGTAGTGATAATTTGCTGTATTTTAGGCTTAGATAACAATAAGAAAATCACCGTAGACAATATTGCAGAGCCAAATATCATACACATTACAATTATTTGATATCTGGCCGCAATTAATGGTGAAACACCAGATAAAATTTGCCCTGTCATCATGCCAGGAATTGACACTAAACCAACAGCAAATAAAGAATTTATAACCGGAATAGTTGCTGCATTTAGCGCATGTTTTCGGGCTAATGAATACGGGGTTTTATTGTCAATTTCAGAAAACATTCGCTCAGCACTTAAACTGATACTGTTCATCGCTGTAGCAAATATCATCCCCGCCAATGGAATAATTACTTGCGGTTGATACCAAGGCGTTATTGATAATGCTCCTTGGCTGATCACAACTAAAGTAAAGCCACCACCACATAAAATGGCAACAAATCCCTGTTTGAATAACAACATGCGGTATTCATTTAATGTTCGTAATGCTATCCAACATGAAATAGTCACCATCGCAAATAAAATAGCGACAATTAGCCCAGCATTATCAGAATAAAAAATATAGCTCAGCACATAACCTATCAGCAATAACTGCACTAGCATACGCGAAAGGGCATAACTGGCTTGTTTTACATCTAATGACCATAGATACAAAAAAATAATCGCGATCAGCACCGGGATAAAAGCAATAGAAAGATCAAGTAAACTGATCACTTGCAGTGTGTCATTCATCAGCAAAAGTAATAATTAGATAAGGGTAAACTATTATTTATTATTTTTATGACAGGAGATAGAGCTTCGCGCATCACTTTTGCTAAAAAAGGTAATTATATTCCCATTACAGCCAAGCATAGTGTATAAACGTTGGCTGAACAGCCTTGATAATTTGCTATTTCAAATAAGGACACATGCGTGTACAAAATCGTTAAAAACATACTGCCTTGGCTATTGCCGCTTATCGCTATGATGAGTTCCTTATCGGTATCGGCACATGGTGTAGATGAAGTAACTCGACAATTTTTAGAAGCAAATCAAGGTGTTGCCATCATACCATTTATGTATATTGGTGCTAAACATATGCTAACAGGCTATGATCACTTATTGTTTCTTGTTGGTGTGATATTTTTTCTGTTTCGCGGCCGAGATATTTTGCTTTATGTAAGCTTATTTACCCTTGGACACAGCTTAACTTTACTCTTTGGCGTACTTAGCCATATTAACATTAACCCTTATATCATCGACGCTATCATTGGCCTGTCAGTGGTTTATAAAGGTTTTGATAACTTAGGTGGCTTTCAGCGCGTATTTCACTACCAACCCAATACAAAAATTGCCGTGATTGTTTTCGGTTTGTTCCACGGCTTTGGCTTAGCCACTAAAATACAAGAGTTTCAATTACCGAGTAATGGTTTAGTCAGTAACATTATTTCATTCAATATAGGTGTTGAACTAGGCCAGTTTATAGCGCTAGCCATAGTGTTAATAATATTAAGTTTTTGGCGCAGGCATAAAAGCTATTTACACTTTGCAACGCTAACAAATACCGCATTAATGAGTGCCGGTTTTATGCTAATAGGCCTACAGCTTACTGGCTACTTAATCACTTAGCGCAGCAATAAGTAAAATAATTCTGATAAATTCGGCAAAACTAAAACTTGCCCCAACATATGAAGTAAATTTGGATAGAAAATGAATGAATTTAAAGTTCCTGTACATAGCACACGCACGTTAACCAAAGCAGGCATGATGGCAATTATTGTTGCTATTGTTTTACTTATTACCTGTATTTTACCGGCAGAATATAACATTGACCCAACAGGTATTGGCAAAGCGCTAGGCTTAACGGCTATTGCTCAAGCCTCTGAAAAGTCGCCAAGCTTAGTGGTTGATCACGGTCAGCAAATTCATGTATTACGTAACGACAGTATTGATATTGTGATCCCCGCAGATAAGGGCTTAGAATATAAATTCTATATGGAAAAATATGCTCATTTAGAATATGAGTGGAAAACCGATGGCGAAGTGCTTTATTTTGATTTTCACGGCGAGCCAGAAGGCGACACCACAGGCTATTTTGAAAGTTACTCCATTACAACTTCAAACAACATGAAAGGTTCATTAACCACACCTTTCAAAGGCGTGCATGGTTGGTATTGGAAAAACCGCAGCCAGCAACCAATAACCGTATCGTTAACAACGAAAGGTTACTACCTTATTAAAGGCTAATTGCCAAAATACTAGCAACAAAAAGCCGCTAACAGTATGTTTAGCGGCTTTGTTCATTCTGATGGTTAATTAGCTTTGCCTAGGTTGATAAATTATGGCGACAAACTATAGCTTTAGCTTTTATCATTTGTTGGTTTTTCAGGTTCTTGGTTAAAAACATTACGACAATCATTAGCTTCCTGGCAATCAACGCGCTCATTTAAGCTTGGATCATGTACTGGTACTTCTTCAGCATATACGCCTTTGCTGCGCCATTTACCGCTATTCCAACGTTTAAAAGCAATAATGCCGCGTATACATTCATCTAAACTTGTTGCTATCCAAATTCCTACCAGGCCATAAGCATAATGTAGCCCTAATAGCCAAGCTAACGGCAGGGCAATAAACCACATTAAAACAAAGCCAACAATTGACACGTAACGCGCATCACCTGAAGCACGTAAAGACGAACCAACAATTAAATTAAAACTTCTACCAAACTCGCCCATAATGGCCACTAGCAGTATTAACTTACCTAACGCCCAAATATCAACATTCTCGGTAAATAGCGCAAATAGCTGATCTGAGAAAGCTAATAAAGTGAAGACAAAAAAACATCGCGCCAACAACGCCAAGTTTTAACCCCAGTATTAGCTGCTTGTGCGCATCATCAAAACGTTTAGCGCCAATATAATGCGCCACTTTTATTTGCACACCCGCACTAACGGCAAAACCGTAAAGAATAGCGGTAAAAAGCAAGTTAAAGCTATAAATGCGCGTTGCTAATGCTAGCTCACCCATAGTGACGATCATCACAGTCATTAAAATTTGCGTTAATTGCCACGACATTGGCTCTAGCACTGACGGCATGGATATTTTTAAAATAGGCGCACTGTCTTTCTTAAATAAACTCCAGCTTTTAGGAAGCGCAACGTTGATTTTTAAATGCCTGATAATAATCACTAAGGTGAAACATAAGCTTACCGCCCACGCGATAACTGACGCATAAGCAACACCTTGTACACCTAAAGCAGGAAAACCAAACTTGCCATCAATTAATAAATAGTTAAAAACAATATTTACTACGGTCATAACGAACGTTGACCACATGTTCCAATGCGTTTTACCTTGCGACGTTAAAATGGCAGCGGCAGCGAACCTAATGGCTAATATCCATGTTCCCATACCAATGGTTTTTAAATAGATACTAGCCATATCAGCCATACTGTCATTTAACCCCATCCACTGTGCAAAAGTAGGGGCAAATGAAAACATCATTACGGTTAAGAACATACCGCCAAATAGAAGAATAACAAACAAAGCGCCATAGGTAGTGGCTAGCTTTTTATGATCACCAGCGCCAATTCGTTGCGAAGCAACACTACTGCCACCTTGATGCAATGTACTATAAAGTGCGAAGGCAATACCTAATATCGGCATAACAGCACCCACAGATGCGGCAGCCGAATCAGAAATACGACTTAAAAACCAAGCATCAGTAACATTGATCATGAAAATGAAAAATAAATCGATAAAAATAGGCCAAGTTAAACTCAGCAGACTACGATCAGCAACAGATTGGTTAGTTTTTGGCACAACACCTCCTAGTAAATATGCAGTAGCATAGTATACCAGTTGCCGTGATAAATACGGATCGTTACGATTGTTACAAATCGTACGTTTTAAAAATGAACAAATAAACATCGAAAGGGCAGTTAAAATCTGATATTTGATGAATTATTCAGCACTTGGCACAAAAAATTAAATAAAATGCAAAATAAGCGCAATTAGCACTTTACAAAAGCGCCTCAGGTATTTAATATTCGCCTCGTTCTGAAGCAGCAATGCTTTAGAGTTCAGGTGAGATGGCTGAGTGGTCGAAAGCACCGGTCTTGAAAACCGGCAAGGGTTTGTAGCCCTTCTAGAGTTCAAATCTCTATCTCACCGCCACATTAAGAGAAGCCCGTTAATCGCAAGATTGACGGGCTTTTTGCTATCTGAACGTTTATTTTAGTAATGGGTTTGTAGCGCTAGACCTTCGCGTAGAGTTCAAAGCTCTATCTCATCGCCAAATTAAGAGAAGGCGCTAATCGAAAGGTTAGCGCCTTTTTGCTATTTGAATGCAAATAAAGCTACGAGGGTTTGTAGCGCTAAACCTTCGAGAAGAGTTTAAAGCTCTATCTCATCGCCAGATTAAGAGAAGCCCTTTATTCGTAAGATTGACGGTCTTTTTATTGTGTAAAATCAAAGTAATTAGCATTAGGTCGCGTGTTGATTTACTTACGTTTTTTAAACTGATAACTTTGATAACAGGATTTACAAAGGACATTATCGTTAGGTTAAGGCTCTGCTGAGCAATCTGACAATTTATCAAATATAAGGGAAGGTATGATCCAGTCTGAATATCAACGTTTTCTTCAAACTTTACTATCATCTCCATCTAGTGAGTCAGTTCATAAATTCGCTAACTTGGTACTAAAGAACCTAGATAAAATTGTTCCTCTAGGTACGTATCAGGGACAAAGGGTTAAAAATGTCGCAAAGCTTGCTCAAAAATATTGGGCTAATTTAGATGCGGATATCCCAACTGATCTTGAAGATATAACATCAGATGTTGCATCTTTTACTCTACTCAAAGAATTGACTGTTGATTCATTTCGGGGATTTAGCCGTGAAGAAACTTTTGATCTAAAAAGTATATTAGTTCTTATCTTTGGGCCAAATGGTACAGGTAAGTCAAGTTTCTGTGAAGCATTGGAATATGCGTTATTAGGTTCTGTGGCAGAAGCTGAAAGTAAACGTTTTAGAGATGTTGAAGCTTATTTGAAAAATGCCCATACCAATAAATTCGTACCTCCCAAATTGATCGGAATTGATGCTCAAGGCAGTGATGTCAATATCAAACCTAATGATGCTCTTTATCGATTTTGCTTTGTTGAGAAAAATCGAATAGATAGCTTTTCGCGTATTGCTGCACAAGCTCCAGCCAAACAGTCAGAACTAATATCAACACTATTTGGCCTTGATGCGTTTAATGAGTTTGTTAAAAACTTCTCTCCTGAAATGGATGGAAAACACATTGATGTAGAAGGTGTCAAAGCAAAGAAGCTTTCTCAAAAACGGCTTCAACTCCAAGGCGCTGAACAGCAAATAAAGCTTAATAAAGGCATTGTTGAACAGGTGAAGGGTGAAGAAACTTCACTAGCAACACGCTATAGAGAAGGCTGTACTTTACTGAAAATGATGTTTGAGCTTAATGGGTCTGAGGAAAGGCAAGGGCAAATACCTTTATTAGAAGCAGAGCTGCAAAAGCCTGCTCCGCAAAAAAGTAACCTAACCGCTGCTAACTTAGCCTTAATCAAACAAACGTTAGCAAGTAGTCTAAATGACCATAAACAAAAAAAGAAGAATTAGCGAATGCAAGCCAACAAGTATCTTTCCAACGGCTATTTGAATCGGTAACTCAAGTTCAGCAAATTAGTCCTGATAAATGCCCAGCATGTTTAACCCCATTAACGGAAGTAACCGTTAATCCTTTCACTCATGCAGGAGAGGAGCTAGTCAAACTTCAACACTTAGCTGAATTGCAAACTAAAATAAAACAACTTGAGCAAACAGTGCTTCAAAAGCTTCAAGAATTGCATCAGATATTATCCACTTGCTTAAATTTTTATTCCATTGATAACAAGTTAGCACCATTCAAGCTAGCTGATATGTCTCAATTAAATGTGACATGGTGGAATAGTTTGAATGTTGTGTTAGGTGATGGCACATCAGCCATTCAGCATATTGATACACAAGTAAACTCCCTAGAAAAACAGGATACTGAAAGTGTTCAAATTGAACAGAATAAGAAAGCTCAGCAACTAGAATTAAACCGATTAAAAGTTTTTTTAAATGACGCTCAAAAGCTAGCTGCTTCGAAGAGTGCAGCAATCAAAGCAATTGAAGGTGCTCAAAAGCTAATTAGTGAATTTGACGAAGAAAATAAATCACTCATCGGTGAAGTCGAGCAGGAAAAGCCTATTGTGGAGCAGAATATTGAAATCAGAGAGTCCTACCAGCAGTTTGTAGCTTTACTTAATACCTATCGTAAGAAGCTGCCTGCACTGCTAGTCGAAAACTTAGGTGATGAAGTTGTTAAATTATATAATGCATTCAACCGTAACGATGCGCCAACAGAGTTATTGGCATCAATTCAGCTACCGCTAGCACAAAACCAGAAGCTAAAAATTTCTTATCAAAACGAGCCTGAAAAGTATTTTGATGCTCTCCATGTATTAAGTGAAGGGCATATTCGTTGCATTGGTTTGGCAATACTATTGGCGAAAAACATAAAAGAAGGTTGCCCTCTTCTTATCTTTGATGACCCGGTTAATGCTATTGATGATGACCACCGAGAGTCCATCAGGCGCACTCTATTTGAAGATGATTACTTTGATGGAAAGCAGATTATCTTGACATGTCATGGAGAGGAACTCTTTAAAGATATCCAAAACATGTTATCAGTAGAGCAAGCCAGAAGTAGCCAGCGGTTGGCGTTTTTACCTCGTATTGATGAGCCGCATATACAAGTTGATTTCAATTGCGCCCCACGAAACTATATAGAAGGAGCATTAGAACATATTCGTAAAAATGAAATACGATTTGCATTGGGTAAATCTCGCCAAGCGTTAGAATTATTAACTAAAGGAAAAGTATGGCGATATGTCAGTAAGCATGGAGATGGCAATTTAAGTATCAAATTACGTACCGCAAATGCGCCAATTGAGTTGCGTCAGTTAACAGATCAACTTAAAACTAAGATTAACAAAGGTGACTTCACTGATCCCAATAAACATAATGTTTTATCACCCATAGATCAGTTATTAGGTGTTAATGGTGATTCTCGCGAATGGCGGTATCTGAACAAAGGTACTCATGAAGAAGTAGATCGAGCAGAGTTTGACAGAAACTCTGTTCATACAATTGTAGCTGCAATCGAGTCATTGGATCTGGCGCTATAGTTTAACATCTTGTTAAGCCAGCTTTTGCTTTCAGAAGCTGGTTTTTCTTTATCTGTCGGTTGCTAACAAAACTGTAGTCGCATTAGTGGACTTTTAGTTTTGAGGAGGCACGTAAAGCGATTATTTGAGCGAGGATAAAGTCTAGACGAATAGCTCATGTTCTTCCATATATTAAAGAAAATAACTCTTACACAAAGGGCCATACGAAAAATGCGCCTAATGACGGTAAAGCTTTACTCACCATCACATGATTAAACTTATAACAGTAACCAAGTGCGTTTTTTCACGCTAATTCTCTGCTTTAAATGGTAACGCTAACAGGAAGACGTTAATATATAACCTTTGGCATTTGCCTCTTATAATTAATGATTTAACGCGGAATTTACATGAATCTAGCAGAAATTTTACTGGCACTGGGTAATTCAAACGACAATGAGCTACCGATAGAAGCCCTTGAAGCGGCTAAAACACATTGGCCAGTATTTTACCCAGAATTAGAACGGCTAATAGATCAATTTATCGCGGATGATACATCATTAACTGAAGAGCAACAGGGCGTTTTATTTTTCGGTACTTTATTATTAGCCGAATTAAAATATGCGCCAGCCTTGGCAAAATGTTTGCAGCTATTTTCGCGCAGTGACACCTTTTTAACCCCCATTGAGGCGGTATTTGGCGATGCACTTACCGAGTTAACCCCAAGCGTGTTTTATAATGTTGCTGATGGTAATACTCAAGCTTTGTCTGATTATATTGTTGATGGTCATCAAGCTATGTATTGCAAAGCATCGGCTATTGAAGCGGTATTTGCTCAATACGAGGTTGGGGTGATTACTAAAGTTCAGTTAACAGCACATATTAATCGATGGTTATCGGCATTTTTAGCTTTACCGGGTATCAGCAATTGTTTTTTACTTAGTGCATTAGCGGATGCTTGTATTACTTATCAACTTGATGATTTTAAAGCTCAATTTATTGCGCTATGCGATAAAGGTGTTGGTGATAACAGTTTATTTGATGAAAATCGCTTTAGTCATGATGAAATTAAAGCATGGGCCAGTACTGAAACATACAAGTTGATTGAATTTGGTACAATTCAAACCGAGTTCAAAGTTGTTGATACATTGCAGTCTTGGGCTGATGATGATTTAACCGACGAACAGCTTGAGAATGAAAATCATGATGTATTTGATTCGTTGATGGAAGACGGTGGTTTATTGTCTTCTATTTTATACGATGAACAAACGATTATAGACAACAGTGTGCCGGTTAGCTCGTTATCAGCTGCTGGCAGAAATGATCCTTGTCCGTGTGGCAGTGGTAAAAAATATAAGAAGTGTTGTTTGCATTAACAGCAAACAATGAAAATTTTTCTGCTAACTCATGAACGTGAATTGCGCCGAGTAACCAATACCGGCGCTATTGCACTGCAACATGCGGGTGAAATTGTTGAACGTATACTTTGGCAACGGCTAAATCCGCCAGCACTGCTGACTCGTTTAATAGCGAATAATGCCGCGATATTATTGTATTCAAACACCAAATCTAGCGCGATAATATCATCGGTTGAGCCATTACCTGAGCACACAATAGCCGATTCGATGAGTCTTGATACTTACGATAATATCATTATTATTGACAGCACATGGCAAGAAGCTCAAAAGATTTTTAATCAAAGCCCTTATTTAAAACAAGCTGCTCAATTTACGGTAAAAACTGAAAATAGCTCATCTTATAAGCTAAGAGCTAACCAGCCAGAAGGCGGATTGTGTACCATTGAATGCATAATTGAAGTGCTAAAATTAAAGGGGGAATATGAAGTAGCGGCTAACTTGGCGATAAAATTCGCTGATTTTAATCGCTAACTTTAATCACTAACTTCAGAGTATAAATGTTTTGCGCTTGCTTGTTTTTCTCATGAAATCTATTTATAAAAAATTTTACAAACAGAAACTTAAAATAAACTCGTTACAACAATGAATCGTTCATCATTAACCGAAAAGAAATAAACAATGTCTTATCCTGCTTGTCCAAACTGTCAAAGTGAATACGTATATCAAGAGCAACAATTACTTATTTGTCCTGAGTGTGCATTTGAATGGGATCCTAAAGAAGTTGCAGAAAATAGCATTATTGCTGTTAAAGACGCTAATGGCGCTTTACTGTGTGAAGGCGATAAAGTTACCGTTATTAAAGATTTAAAAATTAAAGCCAGTTCGCAAGTTATAAAAATTGGTACTAAAGCGCTGATCAGGCGGGTGTTTGATAAGAAAGATCATCAGCTTGATTGTAAAGTCGACGGTGCTGGCGAAATGATGGTAACAGCCAAGTTTGTTAAAAAAGCCTAAAAACGAAGTACATTTATATCGAATACGCTCGGCAACTTTTGACCTAGCAATGGCAAAAATGACCGAGTAACCCCAAAGAGTTGCCGCTGAGGTTATTAAAAATACCTTTTTAAGCTAATGATTTACAATTATTTATAGTTATATGGCCTTTTATAGTTAACTTTTTGTTGGCGCAAATTTTGCTGTCTACATGCATGATGTTTGCAGGTATGTTCGCTGCAAATAAAAGCAAACGTATAAGGAAATATCATCGTTATGTCTATTTCAATTAATAATCAAAGCCATATGCAAGCGTTGTTCAAAACCAACACCGCAAGCGGTGTTAACCAAGTAAAACAACCACTGCCCGCCATTGATAATGTCGCAGCACCCAAGCCTAGTGCTATGACTGATATTAAAAACCTTCGTTATATTTCAAATATAAAACCTGAAGAAGTCGCAGCTCATTATGAGTCAATAAAGACTGCTGCCAGCAAAGAGCTTGATGAAACTAATTTTGAAAATAAACTGTTAGCGCCCAATGATTATCACAATGCCACCATAGATAAAATTATGGCGGTACCGATTGAGGTTAAAATTGATCGCGACGAAGTTAACACGGCTATTTTATATAATCGATTGGGTATTAGTTTTTTGGATATAAAAAGAGTTGAAGTAAGAATGGAAATTCTAAATCTTGCTCAAACTGAAGTCGATAATGACGCAGACAAAGGCTTGATCAGAAAAGACCAACAATTAGCGCTGACTAAAAAGATTGACGAAAATCTGGAAAAATTAACCGCACAAAGACAAAGCTTACTCGACAGAAATAATGGCGACGAAAGTGAAGACGTTTTTCTTGTGCAACTTGAGCAACAAAGAAGTATCAAGTTATAAGCCTATGCGTTAATTACACATTGTTAAGCTACTTAAATAAATGCCCAAAAAACCAACCAATAATGGTAATAAACAGCACAGGTAACACAAACCAAAGCATGATCGGCAATACCACCACAACAACTAATGCCACAAAGGAGGAAATAAAAATACCAATTAGTGGCAGTAACACTAACAAAATTAAGGAAATAACGACGCCAACAAATGTTAAAGCAAATAAAACCATGGCAATAGCAGCTAGTGGGTTTTCAACTTTACGGTTATTAATCATTAATTGCATAATGCTTCCTTTTCCTGATTGTTTTCTTGGTCACACTATATACTAAATAACAATGTTAAGATGAATAAAGCAAAAACAAAAAATATAAAGCCATTAATGTAGCCTTTGTTACGAGATTTTTGCCAAAATACTTTTTGAGCTGTTTGCTCTGTTTGGTTTAAATGATAACTACAGTGCGGGCACTTGTTCCCAAGATACATAATTAAGCGACAGCGAGGGCACTTAGCTGATGGCTCAAATTCAGCCATTCCCATAATTGTTGGCTTTTTGTTTTTCATTTCTTCCCTAAAAATCCCACAATACTAATAACGTCTTAAATATACACAGTTTTATTAATAAGGTTAATGTTATTAATAAATAGCTTGTTAATTTAGTGTTTTTTATTTTATTTCAGTTGCTTGTCAGTAGTTCAGCAGCACGTTACAAACAAAAAACAGTTACTATTTTTGTATAAAGTCCTAAAACACAGGTTAACTGTATAAATAAACAGTTCCGTTAGGCGTGTCACTTAGTTAATGTTACTGAATTAATGTTACTGAAAAATCCCGCTAATCACCGTATAATTGCCGCCATAGTATTAAAGGCATTTAAGACATCTCATGGCAGCGCAACAAAATCCCCCAGAGTTAGCAGTTAGACAAATTCATATTACTGAAGGTCATTCTGATAACAAAGTACTCAATAATTCACCCAACAAAACAGCTGACAAGAACTTGCATAACCAGAAAATTATAGATAAATCTGCCCCTAAAATTGTGCTCGCAACACTGAATGCTCGTTACTTTCATACCAGTTTTGGCTTGCGTTACCTATACGCGAATATGCAAGAGTTACAGCCGTTTTGTGAAATCAAAGAATTTATTATTCAAACCCGTGCTATTGATATTGTTGAACAAATTTTAGCGTCTAAGCCTGATATTGTCGGCTTTGGGGTTTATATTTGGAACATTGTTGAAACTACTGATGTGGTGAGTTTGTTAAAAGTAATCGCACCAGAAATTAAAATAGTATTAGGCGGGCCAGAGGTAAGTTATGAAACAGAGCAGCAAGCCATAGTGGCCAGTGCTGATTATGTGTTAACCGGGCCGGCGGATCTTAGTTTCTATCAATTGTGTAAAAATATTATCGCTGATGCACCATTAGAGAGAAAAATTTTCAATTCAAAGCCGGTTGAATTAAAAGATCTTGCCTCGCCATATCAATATTATACCGATGAAGATTTAGCTAACCGTTTGCTGTATGTTGAAGCATCGCGCGGTTGCCCATTTAAATGTGAATTTTGTTTATCATCATTAGATAAAAACTCAGTACCTTTTGAAATAGTGCTGTTTCTTGAGCAAATGGAAATTCTGTATAACCGTGGCGCACGTAACTTTAAGTTTATTGATAGAACCTTTAACTTAAACATTAATACCACCATGGAAATCATGCAGTTTTTCTTAGACCGCATGACAGACGATCTTTATTTGCACTTTGAAGTGGTACCTGATCACCTACCTAGAAAATTAAAGGCCTTGTTAGCACAATTTCCTGAGGGCAGTTTACAGTTCGAAATAGGCATACAAACTTTTAATACTGAGGTGCAAGCCAATATTAGTCGTAAACAAAACAATGCTAAGTCAAAAGAAAACTTACTGTGGTTAAGAGATAATACTCACGCCCATATTCATGCTGATCTAATTTTTGGTTTGCCCGGTGAAACCTTTGATAGTTTTAAAGATAGCTTCAATCAACTTTATCATTGTCGACCACATGAAATTCAAATGGGGATATTAAAGCGCTTGAAGGGCAGCCCGATCATTCGCCACACAGAAAGCTTTGACCTTCGTTTTAACCCGTTACCACCGTTTAACATTTTAAGTACTGACCGAGTTAGCTTTGCTACTATGCAACGTATCAATCGCTTTGCACGCTACTGGGATATGATCGGTAACTCTGGCCGTTTTAAATACGCACTACCGTATATGTTATCTGATGAGCCGTTTGATGATTTTATGGCGATCACTGAGTGGATATTTAATAAAACGGGTCAAATTCATAATTTTAATCTGAAAAAGCTGTTTGAGTTACTTTCGCAAGCAGTTGAGGCTGTTTTTCCAGATAAACATCAAAAGGTTATTGAAGTTATAGAACAAGATTTTCAGGCAGCGAAATTAAAAAGCCTGTTTAGTAGCTTGCAGCTTTATGCAACCGACCAACCACAGTTAGTCATTAAAAATAAATCGTTAAAGCGCCAGCAGCAACATATGAGCTAAATACATTAACAGCCTTATCAGATACCGCAGTTACTGTACAAATAGCTTACGCGTTTAATAAAAATAAGCCGATGGTTGACACTATCGGCTTATAATATTGTACTAAACTTAAACTTAAACCAAACTAAACTTAAACTAAACAGCTAGCAAGCTAAAAAACTAGCAGTAATGTAATGGTTTACGCTGAAAGTAGCGAGATAAAAAAGCTCATTTCTAGGGCTTTGTCGTTCAGGCTTTTAAAGCGCCCTGAGGCACCACCATGGCCAGCATCCATATCGGTTTTAAACAGTAATAAATTATCATCGGTTTTAAATTCTCGCATTTTTGCGACCCATTTCATCGGTTCAAAGTACTGTACTTGTGAGTCATGTAACCCCGTGGTAACTAAAATATTAGGATAGGGCTGTGCGCTAATATTATCGTATGGCGAATATGCTAATATATTTTGATAAGCGTGTGGCTCGTTCGGGTTACCCCATTCGTCATATTCATTGGTAGTTAACGGTATGCTTTCATCAAGCATGGTGGTTAAAACATCCAAAAAGGGCACATGTACACCCACACCGAGATAAAGTTCAGGTGCTTGATTAACGACTGCGCCCATTAATAAGCCACCAGCGCTACCGCCAGAAGCAAAAATTTTATCCTTAGCGCCGTAACCTTGTTCAATAAGGGCTTTAGTCACATCAATAAAGTCATTAAAACTATTTTGCTTATTTGCCATTTTACCGTTTTCGTACCATTGGCGGCCAAGCATTTCTGAGCCACGTACATGGGCAATAACGTAAACAAAACCTCGATCGAGTAGGCTAAAAATTTCACTGGAAAAATTAGGATCTATAGTAATACCGTAAGCCCCATAGCCATATTGTAATAGCGGGTTAGTGCCATCTTTTTTGAAGCTATCTTGGCGGTAAACTAACGATACAGGCACTTCAATGCCATCGCGAGCAGTAATAAATATGCGTTCTGACTGATAATGTTCTTTATCAAAAGCCCCTAATACTTTTTGTTGTTTAAGTAACTTTCGTTGACCCGTTGCCAGGTCAAATTCAAATAATGATCCTGGTGTGGTTAAGCTTGAATAATATAAACGCGCCATTGTGCTGTTTGGCTCGGGGTTATCGTCTAGGCAAGCGAAATAACAAGGGTCGTCAAATAGTAATGGGTATTGTTGACCAGCATTTTCACCATGTGTTGTATGAACAATAAAGCGAATTTGCCCATGCTCACGCTCAGTAATAACAATAAAACGCTTAAATAGTTCGATACCTTCAAGTAGCACATTGTTTCGATGGGCTATTACTTCTTGCCAACTATCAATATCGCCAAGTTGCTTGGCAGTTGCTTTCATTAAACGAAAATTTTTCGCCTTATAATTAGTAACAAGGTAATAATGCTCGCCCATTTTATCGGCATGAAATTCATGTTGCTCTTGATAAGGAAATAGATCGATAAACTCGCCATCAGGTTGATCAGCATCTAACACTAAATAATGTGTCGATTCTGTAGCATGTAAACAAATATACAGTTGTGATTCATCTCGGCTTTTGTCTAAGCTCATGTAAAAGCTATGATCATCTTCTTGATAAACCAATACGTCGTCAGCTTGTGCTGTGCCTAATTTATGACGATAAACTTGCGTGCCTAACAGGGTATCTAGATCTTTTTTAACATAAAATACGGTCTTATTGTCGTTAGCCCAAACAACTTGTCCTTCAGTTTCAAGCAGAATATCGGTTAAATACTCATCTTCGGTGTCAATTGAGCTTTTTCTAGCTGTTGTTTTAGCTAAGTTTTTAAAACTAATACTATAAATACGACGACTATCCGTGTCTTCAGATATCGACATAATTTCATCGTTCGGGCTGATTGAGATATCGGCTAAATCATAAAAGTCATGGCCTTTAGCTCGCTCATTAACATCTAACAGCAGCATTTTGTTGTCACCGGCAAAACTTGTTGCGCGATAATAGCGAGAAAACTCTTGATCGCCATTAATTTCGCTGTGATACCAGTATTTACCATCTTTAGCGGGAACCGTATTGTCGTCTTTTACAATGCGTGCTTTTAACTCGTTAAACAGTAATGTTTGCAAAGGCTTCTGCTCAGCTAGCATGGCATCTGCATAGCTATTTTCCTCATTAAGGTGGGCAATTACCTTTTCATCATTACGTTGGTCATCACGCATCCAATAATAATTGTCTACACGTTGGTGTTGATGTATGACCATTTCATGTGGAATTTTTTCGGCTATGGGTGCGGTAATAGTGTTATTTGACGTGGGTAAAGATGTTGGCACTAAGTGCTCCTATTAAAATAATGAAGTTTTGTAAAATATAAATTTTGCCGAGCAAGTTTATCGGGCTTTGAGCATTTACGTTAGTTAATTGTTTCAAAACTTACCAAAGTAAGCACAATAGCAAGGATTATAGCTGAATGAATAAGCCATGTTTTAGATCAAACTGTTCGGCTCTACAACATGCTACAAAAGTGTAAGCAGATTAAAGCCAACTTAAAGGAGAGTATGATGAGTTCAACATTTTATATGCCATCTTTAAACGTTATGGGTAGTGGTAGCTTAGCTGAGGCCATTAACTATATAAAAGAACAAGGGTTTAAAAAGGGATTAATTGTTAGCGACCATGTTTTGAATAAAATAGGCGTGGTTAAAAGCTTTACTGATTTATTAGATCAACAGCAAATCGCGAGCATTGTATTTGACCGAGCGCAGCCAAACCCAACCGTGAGTAATGTTAATGATGGCTTAGCGGTACTTAAGCAACACGATTGTGATTTTGTTGTTTCTTTAGGTGGTGGCTCTCCACATGATTGTGCTAAAGGCATTGCATTAGTGGCGAGTAATGGTGGCGAAATAGCCGATTATGAAGGCGTTGATCAATCTAAAAAACCTCAACTGCCGTTAATTGCCATTAATACCACAGCCGGCACTGCATCAGAAATGACACGCTTTGCCATTATTACCGATGAAGAGCGTCATGTAAAAATGGCCATTGTGGATAAAAATACCACGCCGGTATTATCAGTTAACGATCCTTCACTTATGGTTGGTATGCCAGCAACGTTGACAGCAGCAACCGGTATGGATGCGTTAACCCATGCTGTTGAAGCCTATGTTTCTACTGCTGCTACACCGATCACTGATGCTGTGGCATTAAAAGCGGTTGAGCTTATCCAAGCTAATTTACCTACTGCGGTTGCAGATGGTGGAAATATTGTTGCCAGAGAGCAAATGGCTTATGCGCAATTTATGGCCGGTATGGCATTTAACAATGCCTCATTAGGTTATGTTCATGCCATGGCCCATCAGTTAGGTGGTTTTTACGACTTACCACATGGTGTTTGTAATGCAGTATTATTGCCCCATGTTCAGCGTTATAACGCGCAAGTATGCTCGGAGCGTTTAAAAGATATTGCGAATAGTATGGGGGTTGATGTAACAGCCATGACAGCTGAGCAAGGGGCCAATGCTGCCATTAGTGCTATTGAAGATTTGGCAAGCCAAGTGGGTATTCCAACCGGATTAGAAATACTCGGCGTTAAGGCCAGCGATATCTCCTTGTTAGCTGACAACGCACTAAAAGATGTTTGCAGTTTAACTAACCCTAAACAAGCAAGCCACGAAGAAATATGTCAAATATTCCGCTCGGCTATGTAATAAATAGCATAAAACCAAACGATAAGTAAATGCTCATTTGGTTATTTCACCTAGATAAAATCCAGTTGTGTAAGTCACTGGATTTTATCATTTAACAACCTCTTACTTTGTTGATGAGCATTATTACTGCCATGTTAAACGACTGGCAGGGCAAGAACTTAAACAATATTATGTTAGCAAAATAGATTTTTACTAACTTATAGCGTCATAAATACGCTAAAATAGCGGTAATTATTTTTGTTTTGAGCCCTTTATATTAATGACGCCTGCTATCAATACTGACACACCAACAATAACTACCTCATCTAGCTTTGCAACACTAGGCCTTATTCCACCACTATTAGCTCGCTTATCTGAATTGGAATATCAACAGCCAACGCCTATTCAAGCACAAGCAATCCCGAGTGTGTTAGCCGGGCGTGATTTGATTGCGGGAGCCAATACTGGCTCAGGTAAAACCGCAACTTTTGCTTTACCGCTATTACATCACTTGAGTGAAGCAAAAAATAAAAGCAAAGTAAAACCTTGTACCGATAAAGGTAACTATGTTGCAGGCTTAATACTCGTGCCAACGAGAGAGTTAGCAAAACAGGTTGCCGATAGTATTAAATCGTATGCGGCCCATTTTAACGGAGAGATAAAAACTGTAGCCGTTTTTGGTGGTGTATCAGCTAATACCCAAATGTTAGCCTTACGCGGTGGTACTGATATTTTGGTAGCTACGCCAGGTCGATTATTGGATTTAATTTCTAGTAATGCCATTAAGCTCGATAAAGTACAAACCTTAGTGCTGGATGAAGCTGACAGAATGTTAAGTTTAGGCTTCACCGAAGAGCTTTCGGCCTTATTAGCGTTATTGCCAAAGCGTAAGCAAACCTTGTTATTTTCTGCTACCTTTCCTGAGCAAGTAAAAGCTTTAACGCAAGAGTTGCTTAATAACCCAATTGAAATACAGTTACAAAGTAGCGAAGCAAGTACCTTAGTGCAGCGAGTTTTTACCGTCAATAAGGGCGAGAAAACTGCGGTATTAGCTCATTTGATCATCCAACATTCATGGCGACAAGCACTAATATTTGTTAATGCTAAAAACAGCTGTGATCACTTAGCTGAGAAACTGGCTAAACGCGGCATAAGCGCAGAAGTATTTCATGGTGACAAAGGTCAGGGTGCTCGTAGTCGTGTGCTTGATGGCTTTAAAAATGGCGAAATTGAAGTATTAATTGCCACAGATATTGCTGCTCGTGGTCTTGATATTGAAAAATTACCTGTGGTGATAAATTTTGATTTGCCTAGAAGTCCGTCCGACTACATGCACCGTATTGGTCGCAGTGGCCGTGCTGGAGAAGTAGGCTTAGCAATATCACTTATCGATCATGAAGATTATCACCACTTTAGCGTTATCGAAAAAAAGCACAAAATTTGGCTAGACCGAGAACACGTAGAAGGTTTTGAAGTTGATGAAGATGCTATTGCAGCATTATTAGCTGAAGACAAGGCGATGCTAAAACCTATGGCGGCACCTGAAGGTACCGGCAAGAAAAAACGTAAAAAGAAGCAACCCCAAATAAATGCCGATATCTGGTTAAATAGCCCTGACGATTAATATTCGCTGTCCAACAAACCCTAACAATTGTCTATTTGGCCCACAAAATATACTGAGAACTTTTAAAATTAGCGTTTAAGTATCCAATATCAGTGAGGAGTTGTCTCGGTAAGTTATTTCGACAAGTCAATAACCGTAACCTCACACGTTACGGTTTTTTTATCTCTCATTTCATTTTCACAACATAATGATTATCAATTATTCACCAAGTTATAGTCTTAAAATCACGGCTCTGTAAAAAACTATTTTAATAAAATTGGCATTACCTATGCCGTTACACTTAAATAATGCTCAATAAAATTGCTATAGGCTATGCTTGTAGCATATTGTAATGTTAAACATTTAAGAGATATATTAAGTTTTAGCTATTTGCATATATTTTTATATAAATGCTACATTTTTTAATGGCTGAGTACGGGGAAGTATTACAAGGTTTTGGGAGTTAATAATGACAAAAATAACAATTAATCTAGGTCAGCAGTTAGCAATATTCAGTAAAAATTCATTATGTTATGCCATGTTAGCCTTGTGGCTCTTGATAGTCACAGGCTGTTCATCTTCAGCTATTCAAGCAGAAACAAAGGAAAAGCCGGTCAATAGTGAACAAGCTGTAAAAGGCCCTTATGAAATTGCCGCAGAGCAAAATATTCCTAGTGTCGTGAGTTATCAAGCTCCGACAGATTCATTGCGTTTTATTAATGAGCCCATTTTTAACTTTAACGATACGATTTATCGCAACATTTTAAGCCCATTAGCCACGGGTTATGAAAAAGTGGTACCTGAGCCGGTGAATAACAGCATAAGCAATTTCTTTTATAATTTACGTGAACCACTTTATGCCGTGAATCACTTATTACAGGGGGAGGTTTCAAAGTCTGGGAAAAGTCTTATTCGTGTTGTTATCAATTCAACCATTGGGCTCCTCGGTTTGTTTGACCCTGCAAGTGGTTTAATGGAATTGACACGTGATAAAACCACTTTTGGTGACACTTTAGCATCCTATGGTGTTGGACACGGTACTTATCTTGTATTACCGCTACTAGGCCCTTCTGATTTACGTGATACAGCATCATTAACTTTTAACTATTTCGCTCATCCACTAAATTATATCAATGATGATACGGTAGCAGCTCAGTTATTATTAGCCGATGGTGTACAGGCACAAATTCCTATTTTGGCACAATATCCACGGGTATTATCCGATGTTGAAAACCGATATGAGTTTGTGCGTAATTTATATATGCAAAATTTACAACGTGACGGCCAAGCACGTAGAAACGAGATATTTAAAACTGAAAAACAAAAACAATCAACAACCTCTGCTAGTGTGGATTAATTATGCTTAATAAAAATTCAACCCTATGGCCTTATATTATCTGTTTTATTTTTGTCGCGCTGACGAGTGTATTAGCTTGGCAAGCCAAATATTTTGAAATAGATGCATCTGCAGATACATTATTGGTTGATAACAATAAACATTATATTTTAAGCCAGCTTGCTGATCAGCGTTATGGCTCAGAAGAGTTTATTTTAATTGCCTTTAAACCTAATAACAGCCCATTATTTTCTACCTCAAATCTTAATACATTGGTCGACATTGGCAAAAAAATTGAACAGTTATCTCGAGTAAAGCAAGTCAAAAGTATTGCTAATATGCCTATTTTTACTGCCGCGGATAGCGTTTCTGCTGATGTGGCAAACTTAACTTGGGAAAAACAAAAATTTGATGAACAAACTTTATCGCTGAGCTTAAAAAAGCATCCGTTGTATGAAGGTTTACTGATTAACAAGGCACAAACCGCACTTTCACTTCAGGTGGTTTTTAATTCACAAGCTAACATTGAAGCCATTAACGACGATATTATTGCCATAAAACAGCACTTATTAAGCCGAGATCTCACGGAGCAAGAACTAAAGTCACTTGAACAATTAAAACAGCAACAACAAAAACTTAATAAACAATTGGAACAAACACGCATTACTGAAATCGAAGAAATTAGGGCGATCTTAGTGCCGTTTAAAAAAGTAGGGGGCTTTTATTTAGGCGGTAACAATTTACTGTCTTATGAACTCATTCAAATAATTCAGAGCGATTTAGTACTTTTTGGCTCACTGATATTTATCGTGATCATTCTCCTGTTATGGTTTTTATTTCGGCAAGTAAGCTGGGTGCTATTGCCAATTGTTTGTTGTGCCACCAGCGTTGTGATGACCGTAGGTTTATTAGCCGCACTTGATTTTAAAGTCACGGTTATTTCTGCCAACGTTTTTGCACTACAAATTATTTTATCACTTGCCATGATCATTCACCTTATTGTGCATTATCAAGAATTAGTCCTCAAACACACAAGTTGGTCACATCAACAGCTGGTATTATCAACCATCAAAGAAAAAATAAAGCCGTGCTTTTATGCCGGATTAACCACCACTATCGGTTTTGGCTCGTTGATATTTAGTGGTGTTCAGCCTGTTATTAGCTTCGGTTGGATGATGGTTGTTGCTATGCTGGTTAGCTTTACTGTCAGCTTAGTTTTTTTCCCTGCCTTGCTACTTGCGATATTTAGTAAGCAAGCCTTTGTCAAACAGCATCAGCAAATTGAAAATGGCATGAGTGCAACGGCAAGTTTTGTTAAAGCTCAACCTAAAAGTATTATATTTATTTCATTACTGCTAACGGTTGTTGGCGTACTGGGATGTTTAAAATTAACCGCTGAAAATAGCTTTTTAAATTACTTTAGTGAAGCTACCGACGTTAGAAAAGAATTAACTTTTATTGACCAAGAATTTGGCGGTTCAACACCATTTGATTTGTTATTGGATATCCCTGATGAGCAAATAAAGTCCGGCTTAGTGATCTCGGCAAGTACCGTACAAACGATAACAGCCATTCAAAACATGTTAGCAAAACAACAAGCCATTGGCGCTATTACCTCAATTGCTGATTTTACTAAAATTGCTCAAGTGGTGAACGCAAAACCGCTGACAGAATATGAATTAACTGCGCTTTATAAAAGTTTAGATACAGAATTACAGCAAGCGTTATTTGGTGCTTATTTTTCAGAAAAACAACAACAAATAAGAATTTCTATGCGAGTACAAGACAGTACTCAAGATCTTAATAGAGCTGATCTATTAGCAAAAATTCATCAAGAACTGGCAAACATCGGCATTAAACCGCAGCAATACACTTTGACAGGCTTATTTATTCTTTATCAAGATGTGTTGTCTCGTTTAGTTGACTCACAAGTACTAACAATTCTTATTGTTTATGGCGCTATGGCAATAACCTTAATGATTATTTTCTCATCAATTAAGGTGGCCTGGATTGCCTTAGTGCCCAATATAATTACTACCTCGGTAATTATGGGAATATTAGGTATATTCGCAATTCCGTTAGATTTAATGACCATTACTATTGCTGCTGTTGCTATGGGCATTTCTATGGATGATACCATTCATTATATTCATCGCTATTTAGCTGAGCTGAAACGCGAGCCAAAGAGTGCTGAAGCTTGGGTTAAGCGTACAAATTTATCGGTAGGCTATGCCTTAATATATACCACCACCGTGATCGTTATTGGTTTTGGCAGCTTAGTATTTTCTAATTTTGTACCGAGTATGTTGTTTGGTTTATTAACCAGTATTGCTATGATTTTTGCTTTGCTGACCGATATAACAACATTACCGGTATTATTAAAAAAACACCTCAAAAGCAGTGATGTTAAATAACCGACTAAGGGTTATGTTATAAACGCAGTAGGTAAAAACTAAGAGTGTTAAGCTTATGCGCTACCTATAACTGATATTGGCAACATTGATAAGCAAAGTAGATAATAGAAAAAATAAGCTAATTAATTTTAATTTTCTTAGCGGAAACAAGCTCACAAATAGATTTATCTAGGTATAATCCCCGCAATAACGTGTAATGCTTAGCCATTACACCATGTAAATTGCTATTAATTATCTGGAATATATCTATCATGCGAGTCGCCGTTGCTCAATTTGCCACCTCATTCGACACTGCAGAAAACCTAACAACTTGCCTGAGAATGATCGATGAAGTCGCGGCTTGCAACCCTGGTATTGTTGTGCTGCCAGAGTTTTGTAATACACAGCCTTGTTACTCGGATCATAATCAAGTCTGGCAACAAGCTTTGGCGATAGAGAGTGACTTTTTACATCAAATAGCACAGCAAGCTAAAAAGTATGCTTGTTATATTGTGCTTAATGTAACATTACGCCGAGACTTAAACCGCGATCAGCAAGATGCTTCAGTGCAATCAAATATTAGTATCACCTCATGCTTATTTTCACCGAGTGGCGAACTTGTTCAACAAGTCGATAAACAAAAATTAACAGAGCAAGAAAGGCAATTCTTTATTAGCGAAAAACAAGCTGCAAGCGTTATTTCTAGCGACTTTGGCAAGTTTGGGCTTATGTCAGGCGCTGATAGTTATACTTTTCAAGCGTCACGTGCATTGGCAATAAATGGTGCGCAACTCATATGCAACTC